>NZ_WNXE01000890.1:0-695 GCF_010993615.1 Arhodomonas sp. KWT
GCCGCCGCTCGCCCAGTAGCCGCGCAGCTGGGAGAACCGCGAGCCCAGCCGGCCGCCGGGCGGCGACGACCCCGCCGGCAATGTCTGCTCACTCATCGCCGTTCCTCCATGTGCGCGTAGCCCGCCATCGCACGGTTCGCAGAGCCACCGGCACGGATCCGCTCCCTGACACGGTAAGCCAGGGAAAGCAGCGGCTGGCGCACCGCCTGGACGTCCACCAGCGGCGTACGCACCGGCGCCAGCGCGTCCTTGTACTGCCGCGTGCGACCGCCGCCGGCCAGCAGGTCCAGCACCTCGACCTGGGGGTCCGCGAACGCGGCCTCCAGGAGATAGCCCAGGTGCAGCAGTCCCGGGCTCAAACGGCGGTCGAAGGTCTCGTCGAACCCCCCCTGCAGGAAGTAGAGCCGGCGCCCCACGCGCAGGTTGTAGAGCACCGACACCGGCCGGTTCGCCACCCGCAGCACCGACAGCCATAGCCCGCCGCGTGCCGCCAGCGCCTGCGCCAGCCCCTGCTGGAACGCGAGCGCGGCACCGGTATAGGCGGGCCGCCCCCAGCGCCGGGCATGCAGGTCGTTGACCAGGGCCAGTCCCGGCTCCACGTCGGCGCGCCGGGCGAGTCGCTCCACGCGCACCTCGCCGTGACGGGCGAGCTGCCCCCGGCGGTTGTAGAGCTTGGGACGCGTGTTGCGACTCAG
>NZ_WNXE01000891.1:0-695 GCF_010993615.1 Arhodomonas sp. KWT
GGTGCGCGCCATCGACAGCGTGCCGCGCTCGTTGTCGAGCCCGTTGTCCGCCTCGTTCTCGATGGGCTCGCGGGTCGGCTTGCGCTGCATTTCCTCGGTGAACCCGCCGCCCTGGATCACGAACCCGGGGATGACCCGGTGGAAGATCGTGCCGTCGTAGAAGCCGGCGTCCACGTAGGCGAGGAAGTTCTCCACGGTCACCGGCGCCCGCTCGGCATACAGCGCGATCCGGATGTCACCCCGGTTGGTGTGAAACACCACCTCGGGCTGCGGGGCCGCGGACGCCGTGCCGACCATGCCGGCCAGGGCGAGGGTGAGCAGTGCGTTCTTCATCGTTTCTCCTTGGATCGGTAGTTCAGGGGCCGCACTCAGTCCCGGGCGAGGCCGGCCAGTCCGTGGGGGTCCGGGCGCTCGACCACGCCGCGCTCGGTGACGAGCACGTCCACCAGCGACGCCGGGGTAACATCAAACACCGGATTCCAGGCGCCCGCGCCCGGGGCCGCGATGCGCTGGCCGGCGACGGACAGCACCTCCTCCGCGTCGCGGTACTCGATGGGGATGTCGGCACCGCTGGCGGTGGCGTAATCCAGGGTGGAGAACGGCGCAACCACCATGAAGCCGACCCCCAGCGCCCGCGCGGCGAGCGCCAGCGGGTAGGTGCCGATCTTGTTGGCGACATCGCCGTTGGCGCTGAC
>NZ_WNXE01000892.1:0-695 GCF_010993615.1 Arhodomonas sp. KWT
GTCAGCGCCAACGGCGATGTCGCCAACAAGATCGGCACCTACCCGCTGGCGCTCGCCGCGCGGGCGCTGGGGGTCGGTTTCATGGTGGTCGCGCCGTTCTCCACCCTGGACTATGCCACCGCCAGCGGTGCCGACATCCCCATCGAGTACCGCGATGCGGAGGAGGTGCTGTCCGTCGCCGGCCAGCGCATCGCCGCCCCGGGCGCCGGCGCCTGGAATCCGGTGTTCGACGTCACCCCGGCGTCGCTGGTGGACGTGCTCGTCACCGAGCGCGGCGTGGTCGAGCGCCCGGACACCCACGGACTGGCCGCCCTCGCGCAGGAGTGAGCGCGGCCCCTGAACTACCGAGCCAAGGAGAAACGATGAAGAACGCACTGCTCACCCTCGCGCTGGCCGGCATGGTCGGCACGGCGTCCGCCGCCCCGCAGCCCGAGGTGGTCTTCCACACCAACCGGGGCGACATCCGGATCGCGCTCTATGCCGAGCGGGCGCCGGTGACCGTGGAGAACTTCCTCGCCTACGTGGATGCCGGTTTCTACGACGGCACCATCTTCCACCGGGTCATCCCCGGCTTCGTGATCCAGGGCGGCGGGTTCACCGAGGACATGCAGCGCAAGTCGACCCGCGAGCCCATCGAGAACGAGGCGGACAACGGGCTCGACAACGAGCGCGGCACGCTGTCGATGGCGCGCACC
>NZ_WNXE01000893.1:0-692 GCF_010993615.1 Arhodomonas sp. KWT
ACGTCGGCGGTCCCGCCGGAGACCGCCTGACGGATGTCCCCGACGTGCTGGCGGACGTGGTCGCTCATGGCGTCGTGGTCGGCGATGGCCTCCGCGCGCTCGCTCTCGGCGTGGCGGAGGTGGCGGTCCAGTGCCGCGAGCTGGCGGGCGTAGGTGTTGAGCCCCTGCTCGAGCAGCCTGGCCTCCGAGCGCAGGTCCCTCTCCAGCAGGGCGTGGAAGCGGTGCACGCGCTCGGCGCAGTCGGTGTCGTCGCCAAGCTCTTCGGCGAGGGTCCCCCGGTGCGCGCGGCTGGTTTCCGGCAGCGCATCGGTGGTGAACAGGGCCGCCAGCGCCCGCCTGAGTGCAGCGGTGACGGAGCGGCGCCGGCGGGCGTGGAGCCAGTCGCAGAGGCGAGGGAGCAGGGCGCGGGCCATGGTCGCCCGTTAGTGCCCGTCGTGCAGCGGCGGGGTGAACTGCAGGCTCATGTCCCAGGGGAAATAGATCCAGGTGTCCTGGGAGACCTCGGTGACGAAGGTGTCCACCACCTCGCAGCCCTGGGGCTTGGCGTAGACCGTGGCGAAATGCGCCTTCGGGAGCATGTCGCGGACCTCGCGCGCGGTGCGGCCGGTGTCCACGAGGTCGTCGACGATGAGCACCCGCTCGCCGCTGCCGGCGCCGAGGTTGGTGACGGCGTCGGTGACGTGCTTGAGCAC
>NZ_WNXE01000894.1:0-692 GCF_010993615.1 Arhodomonas sp. KWT
GGCGTGGCCTTCCCCGACACCTGCGTGGGCACCGACAGCCACACCCCCCACGTGGACGCGCTGGGCGTGATCGCCGTGGGCGTGGGCGGCCTGGAGGCGGAGAGCGTCATGCTCGGCCAGCCCTCCTACATGCGCCTGCCCGACATCGTCGGCGTGGAGCTCACCGGCCGGCCGCAGCCGGGCATCACCGCCACCGACATCGTCCTCTCGCTGACCGAATTCCTGCGCCGCGAGCGTGTCGTCTCCGCGTACCTCGAGTTCTTCGGCGAGGGCGCCGAGGCCCTGACCGTGGGCGACCGCGCCACCATCTCCAACATGACCCCGGAGTACGGCGCCACCGCGGCGATGTTCCACATCGACCGCCAGACCATCGACTACCTCAAGCTCACCGGCCGCGACGACGACCAGGTGCGGCTCGTCGAGACCTACGCGAAGGAGGCCGGCCTCTGGGGCGACGCCCTGAAGAGCGCCGAGTACGAGCGCACACTCACCTTCGACCTCTCCGCGGTCGAGCGGACCATGGCCGGCCCGTCCAATCCGCACCGCCGCCTGCCCACCTCGCAGCTCGCCGAGCGCGGCATCGCCGGCGCCTGGGAGGAGACGGAGGGGCGGATGCCCGACGGCGCGGTGATCATCGCCGCCGTCACCAGCTGCACCAACACCTCCAACCCGCGCAACGTGGTCGCCGCCGG
>NZ_WNXE01000895.1:0-692 GCF_010993615.1 Arhodomonas sp. KWT
AGCCAGATGGCGGTGCTGGCGCTCGCGCGCTACCTGCGCCGGGAGCGCCCGGTGGCGCTGCTCGCCGCCAAGGACCGTGCCATCCGCACCGCCATCGTCGCCCGCGGGCTGGCCAGGGTGCCGGTGCACCTCGCCGGGCGCCTCGGCACCAACCTCTCCGCCGCCCTCGCCGGACGGGGCCGGCTGGGGCGGTGGCTGCGCTATGCGCCCATGCGGGCGCTCTACCATCGCGTGGACCGGGTGGTCGCGGTCTCCGAGGGCGTGGCCGAGGACACCCGGCGCATCGCCGGACTCGCCCCCGGGCGCGTGTGCGTGGTGCGCAACCCGGTGGTCTCGCCGGATCTCGCCGAGCAGGCACGCGCCGAGCCGGACCACCCGTGGCTGCGCGAGCCCGGCCCGCCGGTGATCCTCGGTGCCGGGCGGCTGACCCGGCAGAAGGACTTCCCGACGCTGCTGCGCGCGTTCGCGCGGCTGCGTGCCGGGCGCCCGGCGCGGCTGGTGATCCTCGGCGACGGTGGCCAGCGCGGGGCGCTGGAGGCGCAGGCGGCCGAGCTCGGCGTCGCCGACGACCTGGCCCTGCCGGGGCACGTGGCCAACCCCTACGCCTGGATGGCACGGGCCTCGCTGTTCGTGCTGTCCTCGGCCTGGGAGGGCTCGCCCAACGTGCTCACCGAGGCGGTGGCGCTGGGCAC
>NZ_WNXE01000896.1:0-692 GCF_010993615.1 Arhodomonas sp. KWT
AGCCAGATGGCGGTGCTGGCGCTCGCGCGCTACCTGCGCCGGGAGCGCCCGGTGGCGCTGCTCGCCGCCAAGGACCGCGCCATCCGCACCGCCATCGTCGCCCGTGCGCTGGCCCGGGTGCCGGTGCACCTCGCCGGGCGCCTCGGCACCAACCTCTCCGCCGCGCTTGCGGGACGGAGTCGGCTGGGACGGTGGCTGCGCTATGCGCCCATGCGGGTGCTCTACCATCGCGTGGACCGGGTGGTCGCGGTCTCCGAGGGCGTGGCCGAGGACACCCGGCGTATCGCCGGGCTCGCCGCCGGGCGCGTGTGCGTGGTACGCAACCCGGTGGTTTCACCGGATCTCGCCGAGCAGGCGCGCGCCGAGCCGGACCATCCGTGGCTGCGCGAGCCCGGCCCGCCGGTGATCCTCGGTGCCGGGCGGCTGACCCGGCAGAAGGACTTCCCCACGCTGCTGCGCGCGTTCGCGCGGCTGCGCGCCGGGCGCCCGGCGCGGCTGGTGATCCTCGGCGACGGCGGCCAGCGCGGGGCGCTGGAGGCGCAGGCGGCCGAGCTCGGCGTCGCCGACGATCTGGCCCTGCCGGGGCACGTGGCCAACCCCTACGCCTGGATGGCGCGGGCCTCGCTGTTCGTGCTGTCCTCGGCCTGGGAGGGCTCGCCCAACGTGCTCACCGAGGCGGTGGCGCTGGGCAC
>NZ_WNXE01000897.1:0-691 GCF_010993615.1 Arhodomonas sp. KWT
ATGCGCAGCCGCCGCTCCTCGAGCACCACGTCGCGCTCCTTGCGGAAGGCCTCGGGGTCGAGGCGCAGCTGGTGCATGCGGTCGGCCTCCAGCCGGAACGCCGTCTCCAGCCGGTCGGCGGCGAGCTGCTCGTAATAGGCGGTGTAGTCCCGGCCGGTAAAGGCGTTCTCCTCGCCGCCGTTACGCGCGACGATCTCCGAGAACTCGCCGGGCTTCAGGTCCTTCGTGCCCTTGAACATCATGTGCTCGAGCACGTGCGAAATCCCGGTGTGGGGACGGGACTCGTAGCTCGAGCCGACCGCGTACCAGATCTGCGAGACCGCCACCGGGGCGCGGTGATCCTCGCGGACGATGACATGCAACCCGTTGTCCAGACGCGTCTCGGAGACCGGCCAGTCCTGCGCGGAGGCCGGCACGGCCAGCGTCAGCAGCCCGGCGATCATGCCGCCGAGTATCCATGCTCTTGCGATCATTGGCTCGCTGCCCAGCGTTGATGAATGGGTGATAGGATACTAGCCCGGTCACCGGGGGTGCTGGCCACGAGAGCGCTCGTGCATCTGGCAACGGCTGCTCACGGGCAGCGTGACCAGTGGCCGGGTCAGTACAATCCCTTTGTGCCCCAAACCCGCCGAGAGGTTCCATGTTCGGATTCGGTCGCCGCCGGAAAGGCAAGCAACCGCCCCGCGATGAG
>NZ_WNXE01000898.1:0-691 GCF_010993615.1 Arhodomonas sp. KWT
ACCGGGCCGCAGATGGCGTCCACCTCCAGCGGCCGGCCATGCTCACGGTCCACGAGCATGGAGGTCTTGATGGGGTCGAGGTCGTGGATGATGCCGAACATCTCCGCCACGTCCGTCTCGTCGAGCTCGACGCCGTCCGCCCGGGCCGCGGTGGCGGTCTCGCGCATGAGCCGCTTTACCACCGGCGCGATGCGCTCGTCGTGGGTCAGGCGCTGGCTGTCCCAGCCGGTGACCGCGGAGATCGGATTCACGCCGTTGTTGATGATGAGCTTGCGCCAGAGCTCGCGGCGGATGTCCGGTGTCTCCTGTACCGGCACGCCCGCCGCCTGCAGGGCCGCCATCAGGCGGGGCAGGAAGGCCGATGCCGGCCCCTCCGGTGCTTCGGCCCGGTTGGGCCAGATGCCCGCGGTGACCTGCCCGGGGCCGGTGGCCTCGATCACGCCGGGGGCGGTGACGTGGGTGCCGATGCGGATGGACAGGCCGCCGATCACCCGATCGGCGCCCAGGGCATCCGCAAGTACGGGTTCGTTGTCGACGCCGTTCTGCAGCGAGACGACGGGCACAGCGCCGGCCCCGGGCCACTCGGCCAGCGCGGCGGCGATCGCCGGTGTCGACGCGGACTTGGTCGCGAGCAGTACGCCGTCGACGCCGTGCGGATCCTCGGCCTGCAGGCCGGCGATATCCATGGCGG
>NZ_WNXE01000899.1:0-691 GCF_010993615.1 Arhodomonas sp. KWT
TGGAGTAGCCATGGCATCCCGTCTCGCCCTGTTCGCCCTGCTCGCCGCGGCGGTCTGCACGACCGCCGCGCCGGTTCACGCCGCCCGCGCCGCTGACGGCCGCGACCAGGCGGTCCGCCAGGTGGAGCGGCGCACCGGCGGGCAGGTGATCTCCGTGGAGACACGCACCCGCGCCGACGGCCAGCAGGTCTATCGCATGCGCGTGCTTCTCGGCGAGGGGCGGGTCCGGGTGATCGAGGTTCCGGCCGGACGGAGGCGCTGAACGGTGCGCGCGCTGGTCATCGAGGACGAGATCCGGCTGCGCCGCGAGGTCGCGGACGCCCTGAGCGGGGCGGGCTTCGTCGTCGATGAGGCCGGCGACGGCGACGAGGGCGTGTACATGGCCCTGGACTACCCCGTGGACGTCGCCATCGTGGACCTGGGACTACCCGGCCCCGACGGCCTGGAGCTCATCCGCCGTGTCCGTGCCGCCGGCCGGCGCTACCCGGTGCTCATCCTCACCGCCCGGAGCCGCTGGCAGGAAAAGGTCACCGGCCTCGAGGCCGGCGCCGACGACTACCTCGTCAAGCCCTTCGAGATGCCCGAACTCCTCGCCCGGGTGCAGGCACTGCTGCGCCGTGCCGGGGGGTGGGCCAGTCCGGTGCTCAACCACGGCCCGATCACGCTGGACACGCGCACCTCGGAGGTTCAC
>NZ_WNXE01000089.1:0-1124 GCF_010993615.1 Arhodomonas sp. KWT
CCGTAGGGGATGTCGGCGACGTAGATCAGGTAACGCCGGTCGCCGTCTTCGGTGGCGGTCACCGCCGGCTTGCCGCTGGCAATGACCTCGCGAATACGTGCCATGCGCTGTTCCCGCTCCCCGCCCCGGGCGAGCAGTCTCGCCTTTCCGTCCGGGTCCGTGCCGCTCTGCCAGGGTTCGCGCAGGCTCAGCAGCAGGTGGTCCCAGAGCAGGAAGTACAGTCGCGCGGAGTAGGCGTCGTTGCCCTCGGCGGTACCCTGCAGACGGTTGAAGAAGCGGTCGATGGCCGGATCGGAGAAGCCGAGCTCGAGGCTGTAGCCGTCGTCACCCAGGGGTGAGTAGCTGTAGACGCGGAAACGCCGGGACACCGCCTCCAGCGTCGGCGGGCTGATCAGGGTATCGTCCTGCTGGTGGGCCCGCTCGAGGTAGTACTGGCCGTCCCGAAGCGCAGGCTGGTTGAAGTCCAGTCCGCGGTCCGGGGGGTAGGTGGTGTGGGTGACGTGCCAGTCCGGCGAGATCACGTAGATGTCCACCCGGTGCCCGGCAGCCCGCGACAGCGTCTCCTGCAGCGGCCCGAGGTCGGCGTCGCGGCCATGCTTGCGCAGCCATTCCCGGGCCCTGCGGTGCAGGGCAAGGAAGGTGTCGTGGCGGTCCTCGAGCCGGCGCTCCAGTGCGCCGTAGGCGCCGCGCAGCTCACCGCGTATGCCCGCGAACAGCGCCTTCTCCGTCACCGTTTCCAGCTTCTGCGCCTGGTCGAGCACGTACAGTGACGAGCCGGCGAGGATGACGCCCAGCGCGGTCACCAGACCGACCAGGCCCATGAGCAGCAGGCGATGGGTCTGCAAGGCACGCATAGGCGTTGTCCCGGGGCTGAGGCGGCGGCGTGTCGATGTATCGTTGTGGGTGCCGCTCCCGCGGCATCATCCGGTATCTCGGGGAACGGAACAACCCCGGGCGGGGTGTCGTGCAGGGACAGGACGGGTTCCAGGCAGGGGCAGGGCCGCGGCCCGGGCGGTACCGCCCGGGCCGGGATCCGGACACGTCAGTCGCTGAAGTGCGCGCGCACGGCCTCGATGCCGGGGGTACCGTCGGGCGTGCGGACGCCGTCCACCCACTGCCCGACA
>NZ_WNXE01000089.1:1222-11752 GCF_010993615.1 Arhodomonas sp. KWT
GAGGTCCATGTTCTCGCGGATCCAGGTGGTGGCGACCTCGTCCACCGGCTGGTCCTGGCGGTTGTAGCGGTCGATCCAAAGGCTCTGGGCGTCCGTGGGCACGTTGAACTGCCGCAGGAAGCGCGCCGGCTGGGCGTGATCCCCGGGCCAGCCCGTGGCGACGATGGTGTAGACCGTGGTCTTCATGCCGGCGAGCCTGCCTTCGGGGTCGGCCTCCAGGAAGCGGATGTCGTAGGCGATGTCCATCCAGTGCGGCTTCCAGCCGTGGAAGACGATGGCCTCCTTGCGGCCGGTCTTGCGCTTCACCTGGGCGAGCATGCCCGCGACGCTGCTCGGCACGACGCTCCAGTCGCCGAGCCCCATGTAGTCGTCCTTGACCGCGTCCTGGAAGGCGCGGGTCATGGCCGCCCCGGAGCCGATCGCGTAGATCTTGTGGTTGAAGGCGTCGCCGTTGGCGACCAAATCCTCGACGCTGTGGATGCCCTGCTCGTAGACATAGGACGGCACGGCCAGCCCCTGTACGGCGCCCTCCAGGTTGGCGGCGTACTTGACGGCCACGCCGTCGTCGAGCAGCGGCTGGACCATGTCCTTGTGTGCCGGCATCCACGCACCCAGGGAGACGTCGACGTCGCCCGTGCGGATGCCCTGGTAGACGAACTGCGGGCTGAGCTCCTGGAGGGTGCTCGGGTAGCCCATGGCGTCCAGGATCTGGCGGGCGACCTCGGTCTTGACGGTCACGCCGGGCCAGGTCTGGATCGCGAAGCGGATGGGTGCCTGCTGCTGCGCGGACGCGCCGAGCGGCGCGAGGGCCGTGACAGCGGCGACGATGATCGTGATCAAGGCCGCACGCAGGCGGCGGTTGTTATGGTGGATCATGGTGGGTCCTCCCCGGTTTCCGGGTGCCCCCGGGAGCGGGGGCACCGTGGTGAAGGCGGGTGTCAGCCCGCGTGATCTCACCGAATCGTGCCGGCACGGGCGCTTCGTTGATCGTGTGTGGCGCCCGGTCCGGTCCGGGTAGTCGAGCGAGCGTGCGCGACTACGCCCCCCGGCCCGGTGGCGGGCCGGGTTTCGGTGACGTGCTGGGGGTCAGGCCTGCCGTCCTCCCGCGGCGGCGGCCAGCTTGGGATTGTTCTGTTCTTCCAGCCGGGCGCGGGCCTCGCGCTCGGCCAGTACCTCGCCGTTACGGATGTATCTGTTCGCGGCGTCGTAGCGCGGCTCGTAGTCCCAGGGCTGGAAGCGTCCCTTCGACAGCGCGGAGTAGATGAACCGGCGCCGCTTCTGGGTATCCAGCACGCGCTCGCGCAGGTCGTCGGCGTCCCAGCGCTCGTGGACGAGCGCGGCGAGCTCGCGCTCGACGTCCTGCAGCTCATCGCGGCCGGCCAGGTTGTCGAGCTCGTCCGGGTCTGCCTCCAGGTCGAAGAGCTGGGGCGGATCGGCGGGGGCATCGGCCTCGCCGTCGCTGTGGACGTACTTGTAGCGCCCGCGGCGCACCATCAGGCAGGGGCCGGCGGTGCCCTCGCCCATGTATTCGGAGTAGACCGTGTCCGGCCAGCCGTCCGTGCGGCCCTCCATCAGCGGCACCAGGCTGCTGCCGTCGAGCCGCGGGGCGACGACCGGGTCCGGGGTCTCGCCGGAGGCGAACTCTACCAGTGTCGGGAACAGGTCCACCAGGGACATGTTCTGGCTGATCCGGCGGCCGCCGGCGATGTCGGGGTGGCTGACGATGAACGGCACCGAGGCGGAGCGTTCGTACATGCTCATCTTGTACCACATGCCCCGCTCGCCGAGCATGTCGCCGTGGTCGGCGGTGAATATCACGATGGTGTTGTCCGCCTGACCGGTGCGCTCCAGCGCGTCCAGCAGCTCGCCGACGCGGGCGTCCACGTAGCTGATCATCCCGTAGTAGGCGTGGCGGGTGCGCCGGATGTCCTCATCGGTGTGTGATTCCCGGTGCATGCCATAGTGGTAGTACAGCCGCGCGCTGTGTGCGTCGCGTTCCTCCACGGGGATGAACGGTACCCGCGGCATGTCGATCTCGTCGTCGCGGTAGAGGTCGTAGTACTCGCGGGTGGTCAGGTACGGGTCGTGGGGATGTGTCAGCGAGGCCGCGATGAAGAACGGGCGCTCGTCGTGCGGGTCGCGCCTGACGTCATAAATGTGGCGCACGGCCCGCCAGGTGGTCTCGTCGTCGTAGTCGATGGGCATGCTGCGTGCGACCACGCCGGAGTGGGTCACGCTCTCCATGGTGTGGAAGAACTCCAGTTGCTCCTCGGGCTTCTCCCAGTCCGGCGTCCAGCCGAAGTCCACCGGGTAGAAGTCGGTGTTCAGCCGTTCCTCGAAACCGTGGAGCTGGTCCGGCCCGACCAGGTGCATCTTGCCGCTGAGGCAGGTGCGGTAGCCGAGCGCGCGCAGATAGTGCGCGAAGGTCGGCGTCGACGACGGGAACTCGGTGGCGTTGTCGAAGGCGTTGAACTCCGAGGGCAGCCGGCCGGAGAGCATCGATGCCCGCGATGACGAGCACAGCGGCGAGTTGCAGTAGGGGTTCTCGAAGACCGTGCCGGCCGCGGCGATGCGGTCGATGTTGGGCGTCTTCACTACCGGGTGGCCGTACGCCGGCAGGACCGGCGAGCCGAGCTGGTCGGCCATGATGAACAGGATGTTCGGCTGTTTGGCTGGCATGGATGCCCTCCGCGGGTTGTCAGGGCGGTTTTTTTGAATCGCTCCAGTCTCGGGTGGCCGCCGCGGGGCCTCAATCGATGAATCCGGCATGTTAGCCTTAGCTCAGCTAATGACCCGCCCGGAGGCCCGATGTACAGCCGCCTGCCACCGCCGAGCTGGTTGCGCACGTTCGCCGCCGCAGCCCGCCACATGAGCTTCACCCGCGCCGCGCGCGAGCTGCACGTGACCCAGTCTGCGGTCAGCCAGCAGATCCGGCTGCTCGAGGACCGGCTCGGCGAGCCGCTGTTCCACCGCCTCCCGCAGAGCCTGCAGCTCACCGAGGCGGGCAAGGCCTATCTGCCGGTGGTGCGGGACGCCTTCGAGCGCCTGTCCTACGGCACCGAGGCGCTGTTCGGCTACGAGCGCACCGGCCAGGTGACGATCCGCGCCACGCCCGGATTCGGCGAGTTCTGGCTGGCGCCCCGGCTGCACGCGCTGTACGCGGCTCACCCCGAGCTCGAGCTGCGCATCGTCTCGACCATCTGGAACACGGACGTGGTGGAGTCCGGCGTTGACCTGGAGATCCGCTACGGCAGCGACGAATGGCCGGAGCTGGAGACGGTCCGCCTCACCCGGGAATACCTCATGCCGGTGTGCTCGCCGGGGCTCGCGGAGCGGCTCGGTGGCGCGCCGGAGCGACTGGCCGGCGAGCGGCTGCTGCACGTGGACGGTTTTCGCACCGGCTGGCCCGAGTGGCTGGACCATGCCGGTGTGTCCGCGGTGGTGGACGGCGGATCCGGCTCGCACTTCGACACGGCGATCCTCCCGACCAAGCTCGCCGAGGAGGGACTGGGCGTGGCGCTGGGGCGCTGGTCCATGGTCGAGGGGCGGATCGCACGGGGATCGCTGGTGGCCCCGTTCCGGGCGGTGCTGCCGTCGAACGAGGCGTTCTATGCGGTATGGCCCGCCGACCGCGAGCTGCGCACGGAGGCGGTGGTACTGCGTGACTGGCTGGTCGCCGCGGCGGACGGCGGGTGACTGCGCCCGCGGGGCGAGGGCTCAGAGCCAGCGGCGCAGGCGGAAGAGCACCAGCTCGGCGACGGCGAGCACGCCGAGGACGACGCAGAGCAGGATGAACGCGCCGGGGTCCTCGGTGCCGGGGAGGCCGCCGACGTTGACCCCCAGCAGGCCGGTGATGAAGCCCAGCGGCAGAAACAGCGTCGCCACCAGCGAGAGCACGTAGATGGTGCGGTTCATCTGGTCGGACAGCCGCGTGGCCAGTTCCTCCTGGGCCACGGCGGCACGGTCGCGCAGGGCCTCGAGGTCCTCCACGTAACGGGTGATGCGGTCCGCGGTCTCGCGCAGGCGACCGCGGTCGGTCTCGTCCAGCCAGGGCAGGGCCTCGGTGGCGAGGCGTTGCATGACGTCGCGCTGGGGGGCGATGAAACGGCGCAGGATGATGCCCTGGCGGCGGATGGCGACGAGCTGCTGGCGCATCTCGCGGCCCTGGCGGTCGACGAGCTGCTCCTCCAGGGCGTCCAGGTCCTCCTCCAGCCCGGCGATGATGGGCCCCATGCGTGCCACCAGGCCCGCGGCGAGGGCGGTGAGCAGCCCGCCGGGGGTGCGCGGCGCACCGGGGGCGTCCAGGGCGGTGCGGACGTCCTCCACCGCCTGGAGGCGCGGGCCGCGCAGGGAGATCAGGCGCTCGTGATCCAGCCACATGCGGATCGAGACCATGTCCTCCGGGTCGGCGCCGGGGTTGAGGTTCACGCCGCGGAGGATGACGAGCAGACCGTCGTGCATGGGCGCGAGCCGCGGGCGGGTCTCCTCGGCGAGCAGGGCCTCCACCAGCAGGGGCGGCAGCCCAGCGGTCTGACCGAGCCACCGGTGCATGTCCGGCGCGGTGCGGTCGAGGTGGGTCCAGAGCGTGCCGTCCCCCGCCTGCCACCCGACAACGGCCGCGGCGTCGGCGGGTTCGAGCCGCCCGCGTGTGCCGGCGGCGTATGCGCAGATCAGTCCGTCCGTCGCCCTGCTCTCCTCCATGGAGTGCCCCCGGTGTGGCCGCGCCCGGCGGGCGCGGGGTGATCAGTGGTCGTGGCCGACGATGGGGCCGTCCTTGAAGAGATATTCACGCAGGTGGCTGTCGAAATCCGGGTAGTTACGGCGCAGCCACTCCAGGCACATGCAGGCGTGCTCGAGCTCCTCGCGCATGTTGTGCAGCAGGATCCCGCGCAGTTCGTCGTCGCCGCAGGCGTCCGCGCGCTGGCGGTACCAGTCCACCGCCTCCAGCTCTTCCTGCAGTGATACCACCGCCTGGTGATGCAGCCGCGTCTCCCGGCTGAGCTCTTCGAGTGGCTCGTGATAGCTGTCGCTTCCAGCTGCCATGATTGCCGTTCTCCTTTCCGTGTCTTTGATTGCGGGTAGTGTTCATCCTATTATCCGCGCCGCCGCCGGTCATCCGGCGACGGCGCGGAGCCGGGTCAGCCGGCGCCGGGACGCGCGCCGTTGCCGCCGCTGCGCCGTGCCGGCAGCAGCCCGTCCTCGGTCAGCCGGGCGTGGAGCTGGCGGGCGGAAAGACGGGTGAGGTCCTTGGGGACCTCGACGATCCGCGCGCCTTCCGGGGTGCTGCCGTTCAGGGCCTGGCGTACGAAACCGAGCATCCGCTTCTCCGCACAGAGAATGACCCGCTCGGCGCCGGTATTCTCGAGCAGCGTGCGCAGCTCGGTGACGATCTCCCGGGCGAAGCGTCCCTCGAGCTCGGCGTCGAAGCCGTCCCGGTGCTCGTCGTAGGTGACGGCCTGGCCGGACGGGCCGCGGTTCCGGCCGCTGCGCCCGTCGCTGTAGACGTGCTCGTCGTGGGCTCGGTGGCGCGGGTTGATCAGGGTGTTGCGCTCGACGAGGTCCGGGCCGCCGTCGAGCTCCGGCACCTCCGCGTGCTCCAGGGTGAAGAAACGGGCGCGGGCCCCCTCGGCAACGACAACGCAGGTCTTCGTCATGGTCGTCTCCTGTAATGACGCCGTGTGATTCATGGCCCCTCGGCCCGCCGCGGCGGCGCCGCCCGCGGGCCTTACCCCCATGACACAGTGCAGGATGCCCGGCGCATCCTGTCCTTTTGTCCCTTGGTTCAAGGATCGGGGCGTTAACGCCCCGGTCAACCCCTTTTCGCAGTATAGGAGCCGAGCCCTCGGCACGGGCAATACAACGCCCCGGCCATGTGGCTAGAATGTCGGCATGACACCGTCAGGAGGACCGGTATGGGCAAGCTACTGAAGTGGGTGGTGATCGTCGTGATCGCGTTGATCGCCCTCGTCGTGGCGGCGGCGCTCGCCGTGGTCGCGTTCGTTGACCCCAACGACTACCGCGAGGACATCGCCGCCGTTGTCGAGCGCAACACCGGTCGCTCCCTGGCCATAGACGGCGACATCGAGCTGAGCTTCTTTCCCCGCCTCGGGCTCGCCGTCAACGACGTCGCCCTGGCGGACGCGCCCGGATTCGGCGAGGAGCCGTTCGCCGAGGTGGGGCGCGTGACGCTCGGTGTCGGCCTGAGCTCGCTGATCTCCGGCGAGCCCCGTCTCGACACCATCACCCTGGAGGGGTTGAGGCTGCGCCTGATCCGTAACGCCGACGGCGAGGCCAACTGGGAGCAGTTCACGCCGCCGGCGCAGAAGGCCGCGGCGGGGCAGGTGGTACCGGTCTCGCTGACCCCGGTTCAGCAGGATGGCGCTGCCCCGGCGCTGCCGGCCATGGTGCGCAACGCCCGGCTCGACGGTGTGGAGGTGAGCGACGCCCGCATCAGCTACCGCGACGAGGGCGCGGGCACGGCCTTTGCCGTGGAGCCGCTCAATCTATCGCTGGAGGACGTGCGCTTCGGTGCGCCGGTGCCCCTGGAGGCGGACTGGCAGGCCTCGCTGGGCGAGGGGGTGTCGCTCGCCGGTGAGCTCGCCGCGACCCTGCAGGTTGACGATGCCCTGCGTGAGGCGACCGTCACCGGTATCGCCCTCGATCTGACCGCCAGCGGCGACGGCGTGCCTGCCGGGGAGCAGACGGTCACCGTCAGCGGCGAGGCCCGTGCCGACCTCGCCGGCGGGACCTACCGGATCCCCGAGCTGAGCGTGGCCGGCGCGGGTGCCGAGCTCCACGGTAACGCCGAGGTACGCACCACGGATCAGGGCCCGGTCGCCGCCGCGTCGCTGAACGTGCCGGCGGTGAGCCCGCGGGAGGTGATGGACGCCCTCGACATGGCCGTGCCGGAGACCCGTGATCCGGACGTCCTCAAGCGGCTGGAGGCGAGCACCGAGCTGCGCTACAGCGGCGGCACGCTGCGCGCGGACCCGCTGAACCTCACTCTGGACGACACCACGGTGAAGGGGACCGCCTCGGTGAGCGACTTCGCCGACCCTGCGATCGCCTTCGATCTCTCCACCGAGTCCCTGAACGTGGACCGTTACCTGCCGCCGGCCTCCGAGGGCGGGCAGCAGGCGGGTACCCCCGGCGGCGCCGCGGCCAAGGGGGCGGGCGAGATCCCCGTGGACACCCTGCGGGCGCTCAACCTGGACGGCCGCCTCGCCGTGGGCCAGCTCACGGTCTCCGGCCTCAAGCTCAGCGACGTGGAGGTCGTGGTCAGGGCCGCGGACGGCAAACTCCGCGTCCATCCGCTGAACGCCGCGCTCTACGGCGGCAACTACCAGGGCGACGTGCGTGTCGACGCCACCGGCGAGGAGCCCAGGGTACAGGTGGACGAGCGGCTCAGCGGCGTCAGCGCCGGGCCGCTGCTCACCGACATGGCCGGTTTCGAGCGGCTGCTCGGCACGGCCAACCTGAGCCTGCAGGCGA
The DNA here is from genome assembly GCF_010993615.1 of Arhodomonas sp. KWT. NCBI lineage: Bacteria > Pseudomonadati > Pseudomonadota > Gammaproteobacteria > Chromatiales > Ectothiorhodospiraceae > Arhodomonas > Arhodomonas sp. KWT. Next base: position 8,714 of record NZ_WNXE01000089.1, read on the forward strand.
GCACCGCCGGGCGCCAGACGGACGCGCTGATCAAGGCGCTCCAGGGCCAGGCGCGCTTCGAGTTCACCGACGGGGCGGTCAAGGGCATCAACATCGCGCAGATGCTGCGCGAGGCCGTGGCGCGCTTTCGCGGTGAGTCGGTGAAGGAGGCGGCGGGCGAGCGCCGGACGGACTTCAGTAGCCTTACCGGCACCGTGCAGATCGACGGCGGCGTGCTCCGCAACAAGGACCTCCAGGCCAAGACGCCGCTGCTGCGGCTCGACGGCGACGGTGATGTGAATCTCGTCAGCCGCGAGATGGACTACAACCTCACCGTGAACGTCGTCGGCTCTCTGGAGGGGCAGGGCGGCGAGGAGCTCGCCGCACTCAAGCGTGTGCCCGTGCCGCTGCGCTTCCGCGGCCCGCTCACCGGACCCAGTGTCGAGCTCGCGGTGGGCGAGGCGCTCCAGCGCGCGGCCCAGGGCCGCGTCAAGGAGAAGGTCGATGAGAAGAAGGCGGAGGTGAAGGCCAAGGCCAAGGAGGAGATCGAGAAGAAGGTCGGCGATCGCCTCAAGGGGCTGTTCGGCGACTGATGGCAGGGCTGTCGGCACAACGGGACGCCGCCGCGGCGGACGTCGCCACCCGCGTCGTCGAGTGGTTCGATGTCCACGGCCGCCACGACCTGCCGTGGCAGCGCCCTGCCACGCCGTACCGGGTGTGGGTTTCCGAGGTGATGCTCCAGCAGACCCAGGTCACCACGGTGATCCCATACTTCGAGCGCTTCATGGCGCGCTTCCCGGACGTCCATGCCCTGGCCTCGGCGGACGTGGACGAGGTCCTGCACCTGTGGTCCGGGCTCGGCTACTACGCGCGGGCGCGCAATCTCCACCGGGCGGCGCAGCGGCTGGTCGAGGACCATGGCGGCGAATTTCCCGCCGGCATCGACGCCGTCGAGTCGCTGCCCGGGATCGGGCGCTCCACCGCCGGGGCGATCCTCTCGCTCTCCCGCGGCGAGCGCCATCCCATCCTCGACGGCAACGTCAAACGGGTGCTCGCGCGCTACCACGGCATCGACGGCTGGCCCGGGCGCACCGCCGTGGCCCGCGAGCTGTGGGCCTGGTCCGAGGCGCACACGCCGGATACCCGGCCGGACGCCTTCAACCAGGCCATGATGGACATGGGGGCGACGGTGTGCCTGCGCCGCCGCCCGCTCTGCGGCGCCTGCCCGCTGGCGTCGGACTGCCACGCCCGTGCCGCCGGGACGCCGGAGGCCTTCCCGGGGCGCCGGCCGAAGCGTGACAAACCCGTGCGGGCGACGCGCATGCTGCTCATCACCCGGAACGACGGCCGGGTGCTGCTCCAGCGCCGTCCGCCCACCGGGATCTGGGGCGGACTGTGGTGTCCGCCGGAGTGCGACGTCGACACGGACCCGGCGGAGGAGGCGTCCCGGCGCTTTGGCCTCACGCTGTACGGTGTGCACGAGTGGCGGCCGCTGCGGCATGTATTCACCCACTTCGCGCTGGACATACATCCGGTGCGCGCGGATGCCGGTCCGGGCACGGCCGTCATGGATGATGCCGACCTCGTCTGGTATAACGCCGGCTCCGGCGACGCCCGCGGCCTCGCCGCGCCGGTCGCGCGACTGCTCAAGGGCCTGGAGGATCCATGACTCGAACCGTTAACTGCGTGAAGCTCGGCCGCGAGGCCGAGGGCCTGTCCAGGCAGCCCTATCCCGGTGACCTCGGCCGCCGGATCTACGAGCAGGTCTCCAAGGAGGCCTGGCAGATGTGGCTGCAGCACCAGACCATGCTCATCAACGAGTACCGTCTCTCGCCGATGGACCCCAAGGCCCGGGAGTTCCTGGAGAAGGAGATGGAGAAGTTCTTCTTCGGCTCGGGCTCCGAGCTGCCCCCGGACTACCGCCCGGACGCGTGAGCGCCGCCGCACTGGATTACCCCCTGCCGCGTCCCGCCCTCGGCGAGCCGGTGCCGGTTGCCGGGGGCGTGCGCTGGCTGCGCCTGCCGCTGCCCTTCGCCCTGGATCACATCAATCTCTGGCTGCTGGACGGTGCTGCCGGCGAGCGCGTGCTCGTGGACACAGGCGTGGGCTCGCCGGACAACCGCGCCCACTGGCAGGGACTGCTGGAGGCGTGGTCGCCCGGGCGCATCGTCGTGACCCACTTCCACCCGGACCACATGGGGCTCGCGCGCTGGCTGCAGGCCGCGACGGGTGCCGTCGTGTGGATGACCCGTGCCGAGCGCGATACCGCGGAACGGCTGCTGGCCAGTTCCGACGATGAGGCGGGCGAGTCGGTGGCGGCGTTCTATCGCCGGCACGGACTCGACGCCGGGCGGGCCGACGCCCTGCGTCGGCGTGGCAACACGTACAGCCCCCTGGTCGACGGCATGCCGGAGATCGGGTGCTGCATCGCGGACGGTGACACGCTCGACCTCGCCGGCGCGGACTGGCGCGTGATCGTCGGCCGCGGCCACGCCCCGGAGCACGCCTGTCTCTACCGCGCGGAGGACGGTGTGCTGATCGCCGGCGATCAGCTCCTGCCGCGGATCTCCAGCAACGTCAGTGTCCCGCCGGCCGCGCCGGACGCCGATCCGCTCGGGGCATTCCTGGACTCGCTGGACACCCTCGACACCCTGCCGGCGGATACCCTGGTGCTGCCGTCCCATGGCCGGCCGTTCCGCGGTCTGCATGTTCGCACCGCCGAGCTCCGTGCCCACCACGGGCATCATCTCGAGGTGCTCCTCGCCGAGGCCCGGCGGCGGCCGCTCACCGCGGCGGACGCACTGCCGCTGCTCTTCGATCGCAGCCTGGACAGCCACAGCCTGTTTTTCGCCATGGGCGAGGCCGTCGCCCACCTCAACCGGCTCTGGCATACCGGCGCCGTGGCGCGGCGCGAGAGGGACGGCGCGTGGGTCTTTACCGCCCCTTGACGCCGGTGCCCTAATTCGGTTGAATACCCGACCTCGGGCCAGGTAGCTCAGTCGGTAGAGCAGGGGATTGAAAATCCCCGTGTCGGGAGTTCGATTCTCTCCCTGGCCACCA
>NZ_WNXE01000008.1:0-55380 GCF_010993615.1 Arhodomonas sp. KWT
GGAACCGCCGTCGTCTCAAGGAGGCTATCGAGCTCGCGATCTTTCGCGCCACCAGCCTCGATCGCCCGTGCTCGCTGCTGCTCATCGACATGGACCGGTTCAAACTGGTCAACGACCTGGAGGGGCACGAGGCCGGCGATCGTTTTCTCATCGAGGTCTCGCGCCTGCTGCGCCGCCACGCCGGGCATACCGACACGGTGGCCCGTATCGGTTCCGACGAGTTCGCCGTCCTCCTGGAAAACCTGTCCGCGGAGCAGGCGCTGGAACGTGCGGAATTCATACGCGGCGAGCTCGAGGGCTACGGCTTCCGTCATGGCGGCCGTCAGTATCGTACCTGCGCGAGCATCGGCGTCGCCGGCATCGAAGGCGGCACCGGCAGCGCGGCGGTCAGCGAGCTCATGGCGCAGGCCGACCAGGCCTGCTTCGTCGCCAAGCAGCACGGGCGCAACCGGGTGCATGCGTACAGCGAGGGCGATCCGGAACTGGACTACCTTCGTCGCGACCACACCTGGGCACCGCTGATCCGCGAGGCGATCGAGCGGGACCGGCTGTTCCTGTGTTTCCAGCCGATCGTGCGGACCCGCGACGGACGCATCACGCACTACGAGTGCCTGTTGCGTATGCGCGACCGCGACGGCAACGTGTGCATGCCCGGGGAGTTCATCCCCGTGGCCGAACGCACCGGGCTGATCCACCGGCTCGACATGTGGGTGGTGGACCGGGCGCTGGACTTCCTTGCAGCCCAGCCCCGCGGTGAACGCGACGTGCGCGTCTCGGTGAACCTCTCGGCCCATGCGTTCCTCAACCGCGAGCTCTTCGATCTGCTGGCACGGCGGCTGGAGATGAGCCGCGTGCCCTCGGACCGCCTGCTGTTCGAGATCACCGAGACCGCGGCGATCGAGAACATGGCCCGCAGCCGCGAGCTGATCGCCCGGCTACGGGCCCTCGGCTGCCGCTTCGCCCTGGACGATTTCGGCTCCGGGTTCAGCACCTTCAACTACATCAAGCATTTTCCGGTGGATTACCTCAAGCTCGACGGCAGCTTCATCGTCAACGTCGCCAACGATCCCGTGGACCAGGCCCTGGTGCGCCACATGATCTCCATCGCGCGCAGTCTCGGTAAGGAGACCATCGCGGAATTCGTCGAATCCGAGGCCGCCTTCGAGGCCGTGCGCGAGCTCGGCGTCGACTACGTCCAGGGCCACTACCTCGGCGAGGCCCGCGAGACCCCCATTGCACGGGTGGAACTGCCCGGCTATACCCCGACCGTTCCACCGGACGGCGATGGCGAACGCCCGGCCCCGCCGAGCGCGGACCCGCGCCGGGGGAGGGCGGGATGAGCGCCGGTCCCGTCGCACACGACCTCGTGCGCACGCTGCATGATCTGCCGTCCCCGCCGGAGGTCTACCGCCAGCTCACCGTCGAGCTCGACCGCCCGGAGTGGACTCCGGGGCGCATAGCGCGGGTCATCGGCGTCGACGCGGGGGTAACCGCCCGGGTGCTGCGCATGGTCAACAGCCCCTACTACGGTGTCGGCCGGGAGATCGCCACGGTGGAGGAGGCGGTCATGCTCCTCGGGGCGGAGGAGGTCCGCGGACTGGTGCTGGCGACGTCGGTAGTCGAGAGCTTCCGCGGGGTACCGGCGGAGCTGGTCAACATGGACGACTTCTTCCGCAACTCGGCGCACGCCGCGGTCGCCGGCGCCCGCCTCGCTGCACGGTCGACGGTGCGCATGGACCCGGCCCGGGCCTTCCTCGGGGGGCTGCTCCACGACGTCGGCAGCGTCGTCGTGTGCCTCCTGCTGCCGGAGGCGGCACGCAGCGCACTCCTCCACGAACTCCATGACAGCACGGACCCGCTGCTGACCATCGAGCGCGCGGTAATGGCCAGCGACGAGGCCGTCGTCGGCAGTGAGCTGCTGAGCGAATGGCACCTGCCCGAGGCCGTTGCGGCGGCCGTTCGCTGGCACGTGCACCCCGAACGCGCCACTGCCTACGACGGGCAGGCGGCGATCGTGCACCTAGGCAGCCGGGTCTCCATCGGCCTGCGTGGCGGCGTCGCCGATATCGGTGCGATCGTGCCGGAGACGGCGCCGGCGTGGACGTTGGCAGGCCTGGCGCCCCAGGACTGCGAGGGGTTGACCGACGAGATCGAGAACGCCTACGCCGAGACGGTGGCCCTGCTGCAATAGAGGGCGCTTGAGTCCCGCGACACCTCGGGGGAGAATAGCGCGCTCACGGAGGAGTGGCCGAGCGGTCGAAGGCGGCGGTCTTGAAAACCGCAGACCCGCAAGGGTCCGGGGGTTCGAATCCCTCCTCCTCCGCCACTACCGTCCACCGCGTGCCGCTGTCCCGGTGCCAGCTCCCGCCCGGATGCGGCCGCGCCGGCAAGAGGCTGGCGCGCCGGGAACCCCGTGATCAGGTAGCCACACAGGCCCGGGCCCGGCGACGACCGGAAGTGCCGGGCCGGCGGGGCGGAGGTTGTGGCAAGCGTTGACGGGTGGAGCGGCTTCACGGGCCCGGGCTGTGTCTCGACGGCCGTCCCGAATCCGGGGAGCGATCCGTTTCTCCAACCCGTTCGCGGGCTGGTCTCCCGCTCTGCGTCGTCGCGCGGGTAACGGGGTGGCAGCCGGCGTGGGCGGAGCACGCCGGCCCCGATACGTCAGCCCGCCGTTTTCACCAGGCTGTCCACGACGGCCTTCAGCATCTTCCTCGGGAATTCGGCGACGATCTCGCCGTCGCTGTCGAAGCCCTCATGAGCCCCTGCAACCGAGACCATCTGCGGCAGGACCCGGGCGCCCAGCTGCAGCTCCAGCATGTGGCGCAGCGCCATCAGCCCCCGGTAGCCGCCGAAGCCGCCGGGTGAGGCGCTGCCGAGCGCGAAGACCGGCTGGCCGAACGCCGCGCCCGCGCCGCCATTCTCCTGCACCCGCGACAGCCAGGCGAGCGAGTTCACGAGCAGGGGCGTGGCGTTGGCATTGTATTCCGGGCTCGCGATGAATATGCCGTCGTGGGTGCGGAAGCGTTCGTGCAGCCTCCCGGCCGCTTCCGGCACGCCGTCGTCCGCCTCGATGTCGCCGTTGTAGATCGGCATGTCGTAGTCGGCGAGGCTGATGTCGGTCACCTCCGCCCCGGCGTCCCTCAGATGTCTGACGGCGGCATCGAGGAGCCTGGCGTTGAACGAGCCGGTCCGGGTCGAAGCGGCGAAGGCCAGGATCCTGGGGGTGGTCATGGGGTTTTCCTCTCGAATGTCGTGCACTCAGGGCGATGGGGGATCATACCGGGCGGTCAGGACCCCGCCGAATCGGCGAACGCGTCGCGTCGATCCGAGACGGTCCGGACCACCCGGAGGATACCGCAGTTCGGGACCGGCGGGCATATAGCGGTTGCGGCCCACACTTCGCGCGCGGCGACCGCCACGGCGGGCCGGGACACCGGCCGTGCCCCGGCGGCGCGAATCTCCTCGACATCACGAGGCCGCCTGTCGGCGCGATATCCAGCCGATGAGGGCGGAGGCCACCAGGACCGCGGTCAGGTTATACGTCATCGCGCCGCCGAAGGCATCGGCATAGCGGGACGCATCGGTGATGTCCGCGCCACCGCGTCCGCCGAGGACCTGGACGAAGAAGATGCCGGCGATGGACACCCCGAAAGCGCCGCCGACCTGCTGCATGGTGGATATGAAACCGGCTGCCATGCCCGCATGGCGCGTCTCGACAAAGCTGATGACGAGATTGAGCAGTGGCGTCATCGACAGGCCCTGGCCGAAACCGAACAGCACGAGTGCCGGCACCAGGGTCCCGACCTCGCCGTGATCGGCGACCACGTAGGCATCACCGATGAGCCATCCGATCCCCGCGGCATAGATCAGGGCACCGCCGGCGATACCGGGATTACCCAGGCGCGTGACCAGCCTCGGGGCGAGCAGCGATGACGCGACGAATCCCATGCTCGCGGGGGCGAACAGCATTCCCGCCTCGAAGGGTGTGAGCCCGAAGCCGGATTGCACCAGAAGCGCGAAACACAGAAACAACGATGTGGCGGTCGAATAGATCAGAAAGACCACCACCGCGCCGGCGGAGAATCCGGGATCCCGGAACACCTGGAGATCGATGGCCGGATGGTGGCCGCGCACCGCGGCACGCCGCTCCCAGCAGACGAAGGCGAGCAGCAGCAGTCCCGATGCGGCAAAGCATAGCCACGTCCATGCCGGCCAACCGGTATTGGGCCCCTCGAGCAGGGGCAGGAGCAGCAGAAACAGGCCCGCCGTCGCCAGGGCGACCCCGGGCCAGTCCACGGTGATCGCGTGGGGTGCCCTCGACTCCGGTATCGAACGGGCGAGGCCGGCGGCGACGGCGCCGATCGGCAGATTGATGAGGAAGACGCTGCGCCAGCCGAGGCCGAGCAGGTCGCTCTCCACGATCAGTCCGCCCATCACCTGTCCGGCGATGGCCGCCAGTCCCAGTGTCATTCCGAGCAGGGCGAAGGCGCGACGGCGCCCGGCATCGTCGTAGAGCACGCGCAGCAGCGCGTAGACCTGCGGAAACAGGATCGCGGCGGTCGCGCCCTGCAGGAAACGCGCCGCGATCAGGGTCTCCGCGTCCGGTGCGATACCGCAGAGGAACGACGTGACGGCGAACCCGAGCATCCCGAGCACGAACAGCCGGCGGCGTCCATGAATATCGCCGAGGCGCCCGCCGGCGATGAGCAGCACGCCGAAGGCAAGTTCGTACCCGGCAATGACGAAACCGATCTCGGCGAACTCGGCGTGGAGATCGCCCTGGATGGAGGGGATCGCGACGTTGACGACGAACAGGTCGAAAACGGTGACGAACCCCCCAAGCAGCAGGATGACCAGCGCGATCACGGGGGGCGCCTGACGGTCGTCGGCCATCGCGCGTGCGGGGCATTCGAGGGCCGGTGTGCAGTTGTCGGACATGGTGGCTCCTTATCGTTGAAGCCATACGATAAGAGGCCTATTATCCTGTTACTATATAGTCAATTATACTATTACTATGGGCAACAGCACCGAGCGGCGTCTCCAGCGTACGCGGACCGAACTGTCGGATTTCCTGCGCCAACGGCGGGAGGCGCTGTCACCGCTCGACGTGGGACTGCCCGCCGGCAAGCGGCGCCGGACGCCGGGCCTGCGGCGCGAGGAGGTCGCGGCGCTCGCCGGCGTCGGACTCACCTGGTACACGTGGCTGGAGCAGGGCAGGGATATCACGGTCTCGAGCGCCTTCCTGGACGACGTCTCCCGCGTGCTCAAGCTCGATGAAACGGAGCGCCGGCACCTCTTCCTTCTCGCGCACCACCGTCCACCGGCCGTCAACGGGCGGCCGTGGTGCGAGCTGCCGCCCCTCGTTCACCGTCTGCTCGACGATCTGAACCTGCGCCCGGCGTACGTCATGAACCTGCGCTGGGACGTCGTTGGCTGGAATGCGGCCGCGCAGCGACTGTTCGGCTTCGCAGACCGCGACCCCGGCGAGCGGAACATGCTCTGGATGCTGTTCGCCGACGACGACGTGTCCCGCCGTATCGTGGACTGGGACGCTCAGGCGCCCGAGATCCTGGCGAGTTTCCGGCGCGATTACGCACAGGCGCCCGACGACGAGGACATGCTCGGCCTGGTCGAGGCACTGGAACGGCGATCGCCTTCGTTCGCCGATCTCTGGCGCCGGCACGACGTGCACGGTCGCTGTCGGGGCCTGCGCCGTTTCGTCGTCGACGACATCGGTACGGTCACGTTCGAGCATTCCACCTTCATCGTCGACGAGGAAAAGCACCTGCGTCTCGTTTTCTATGCCGCGGTCGAGCAGGACGAAGCGAGCCGGCGGTTCGAGCGGGAACGCTCGGAGGACTGACCGCGGAGGTTCACTCCCGGCCGGTCGAGCGCCGGCCCCGTGCCGAGCGGGACCGGCGCTCGAATGCGTCGAGGCTGGCGCACCCGGGAATGGCCACGGGGTGCGACCCTGCGCCATTACCGCTTCCCGACCGCGATACGATCGGGCTCGTTTTCCACAACGGAAAGCGCGGTCCCTTCGATGGCGACGTAAACGGCCTCGCGCGGTGTCATGTGTCCCTGAACCGCATTCGGCCTCACTTTCCCGGCGGCGGCCATGTCATCGACCTCGATGAAGCAGCCCGTGGCGTGGGCGATCTGCTGAGCGACCTCGTCAAAGCGATCGAAGTCCAGGTCGTAGTCAAGGGCCCGGTCACAGGCGCCGTCCAGATCGGGGGCGACGCTCTCGCCGCCCTCGCGTACGGCATTCGAGCAGGCGGCAAGCAGGCCCGCGCTGACACAGAAGACGAGTATTCTCGCAAACATAACGCTCATCAACTCCTTCGTGCGTGCGTTGCCGCCGGGGCCGTGTCCGGTCACCGACGGCGGGTGCCCGTTCCGGGACGTCGGGATTATACCGGCGACCCGGCGCGCGAGGGCAGCGAGAGCGGCGAGAGTGCCGCGGAGGGGCCTTGCGGGAGGCGCCCCGACGGCAGTCTGCCCGGCGGGGCTTACGCCACCGGCGGAATGTCGGCCTCCCGCGCCCGTGCGGCGGCCACGGACGGCCGTGCCTCGATCCGGTGTATGTAGTCGGCGACGGTCGGCCAGCGCTCGAGCGTGATCCCGAAAAACGGCATCCAGCCGAGGACGGTAAAGAGGTAGGCGTCCGCGACCGTAAAGCCATCGCCGACGATGTGGGCCCGGCCGGCGAGCGTCGTATCCACGACATCCAGGCGCCTGTACAGCCGGTCCCTGAACACGTCCTGCACCGCACCGGGCAGGGTCGCGTTGAACAGCGGGGCGGCCCCGGCATGGAGCTCGCTGGTGATGAAGCTGAGTCCCTCCTGAAGCCGTACGCGTTCCAGTGTCCCGTTCGGCGGGGCGAGCCCGGCGTCCGGCACCAGGTCCGCGAGGTACTGAAGAATGGCCGGTCCTTCGGTCAGCACGTCGCCGGAATCGAGCTGCAGTGCCGCGACATAGCCCTTCGGATTGATGGCGAGGAAGTCGCCGTTCTCCGACGTGCGCTTCGTCCGGTTATTCACCCGGACGAGGTCGTAGGGCAGGCCGAGCTCCTGGAGTACGACATGCGGCGCGAAGGAGCAGGTATCGCTGGCGAAATAGAGTTTCATCGGTGGCTCTCCTGTCACGTGGGTGCCGCGACAGACAGTGAGACACCGGGTAACAGAAGTAAAATTACTCGAAAAATAATCTGATATAAGTGTTTCTACTATAAGGCGGTTTCGGTGTCGCGTTCTTCATCCGGGGCCACGAACACTGTGACCTACTGTAAGGGCCACGCCAGGAATTCGTGGACGGCGTCGACAAAGACCCGCGACGCGGGCTCGCGTCCGAGCAGCAGGTGGCCGTCGCTTTCCAGGCCGAGGAACTCCGCCGCGTGAATGGTCGCGGCGATGTCGCGCCCGGTTGCCGCCGGAATTCGCTGATCGCGCAGCGAACGAAACACGAGCGTCGGTAGGCGCACCTTCGTGGGCTGTGCGCGGACGTCGATATCACCGAAGGTCGACAGGGATATCACGGCGTTGGCGGGCGAGGTCGTGGCGCGCTGGAATTCGTTGAACCACGTCAGCCCGCCGGCCGTCGCGCCGGGCATGAACGTCGACGAGAAGATCTGCCGGCAGGCCGGATTGTCCTGGCCCCAACCGGTCGCCGTCAGCGTCATGACCGCCTCGCGTTGGCGAATGACGTCCTCCGTCGCGTCGATGCGCCAGCCCGCCGGATAGCCGCCGAAGAGGATCAGACGCGAGCCCCGGTCCCGCGCATTCGGCCCGCCGCGGCCCTGGGCGGATTCACGGCCCCCTGTCGGTGACACCGAATCGAATCAGCGGTTTCGTCGTACCCGGTATCGAGAAATGCCGGATGGCGTCGCGCCACTGTGCGAGCGCAAAGCGGGAGGGCTCGGGCAGCGCGGTTTGCCGCAGACGGGGCCATAACCCGCGAAATGCCTGCTGCCATGTCGCCGCGTCCATCACGGCAAGCTCGTCGCGAAGGTGGAATCGGTGCAGTCGGGCACGGTTCGAGCGTGAGGGAGCGACCGGTCGACCGCTCAGCAGGCCGTACCCGATGAACGCGCTGCCGGGCTTCATGCGCCCCAGTATCCGGGTGGCGAGCGGGCCGCCGAGGGCATCGAAGGTCAGGTCGACCTCCGCGGCGAGGCGATCGAGCGTGCGATGATCGTCCTGGGATACGGGAAGGATTCCGCGTTCGGCCAGACCGGCCGCGCGGCCGGGGGACCGGTGGATCCCGTACACCGCCACGGCGCCGTCGAACCGCGCCCAGGCGCCGAGCAGCGCGGCACATGTCGATCCCGCCCCGGTCAGCAGCACGCGCCTGCCCCGGACCGACCAGAGCCGCAGCAGCGTCGTCGCCGCCAGGGGATTGATGTAGGCGCGTGCGGCAAGGAGGTCGTCGACATCGTCAGGTACCGGAACGGCGAGCCGGGGATCGCAGTCCACGAGGCGTTGCCAGGTCCCGGCACCTCGCAGGGGCAGGACGCGCCGCCCGATCAGCCCGGAATACGCCGGGGCTGCCTCGACCACCACGCCGACGCCCTCATAGCCGGCCACCGCCGGCAGCGCGATCCGGTGCGCGTAGGCGCCGGTCACCGGGATCAGGTCGGAGGGATTGACCGGGGCCAGCGACATGGCCACGCGCAGGGCACCCTCCGGTCGCGGTGCCACGTCGGTCTCCGCCAGTTCAAGGGTGTCCAGCGGCGGCCCGAACGAGCGGTAGCGGAGCGAGGCGTTCTTCATCGGGGCTCCCTGCGGGCGGGGACATGCGCCGCGGCGTGGGCGGTTCCTGGGTGAACGCCACGGTAGCAGAGGGCGGGGGCGGGTTCATGCCGCCACGCCGCCCGGCCCCGGTCGTGCCGGTCGTGCCGGTCGTACACGTCCCCGCGTTCGGCCGGCACGACACCAACGATCGTGGCCGCCGGCGAGAGACGGTGTACGCTGGCGCTCGATACCGGGGACGCGTCGGCGCCACGGATACCGGGCCGGCAGGAAGACGAGGCGGCATCCCGCCCCGTTTGAATTGGTATGATCCCAGCCACTATGAACCTCACACAGCTGCGCAGCCTGATCGCCGTCGCCGAGGCAGGGAGCTTTACCGCTGCTGCCGAGTCCGTCGGCATCACGCAATCGGGCATGAGTCAGGCACTCAGGGCCCTGGAGGAGACGCTGGGCACCACGCTGCTGGTCCGCCAGCGCCATGGCGTCGAGCTGACGGCGTTCGGCGAACGGGCCCTGGCGCATGCCCGTAGCGCCTTCTCCCACCTGGAGGCGATGCGGCGCGAGGCGGCCATGGCCGCGGGCGAGGAGGCCGGCTCGATTCGTATCGCCGCGTTCCCCAGCGTCTACGCGACGATACTGCCGCCGCTTCTGCGGCGTTACCGCTCGCTCTATCCCGACGTGGCGGTCGTGGCACTGGAAACGGACGACCGCGAGGTCGAGGCCTGGCTCGCGGCCGGCACGATCGACCTCGGGGTCGTGCTCAACCCGCCCCGTGACGGCGACGCCATCGCGATCGGCGAGGACGCCTGGGTGGCGGTCATGCCGGTGGGGCATCGCCTGGCCCGTGGCGGCGGCGCGGTGTCGCTCGCGGCGCTCGCAACGGCGCCTTTCGTACTGGCCACCGGCGGGTGTCATGTCCATGCGGGCACCATCGTGGAAGCGGCCGGGCTGTCGCTGGTCGACGTACGGGTGGAAGTGCGTGACTGGGCCAGTGCCGTGGCGCTCGTGCGCGAGGGTGTCGGCGTCAGCCTGGTGCCGGAATCGACCCTGCCCGAGCGGCGCAAGGGGCTGCGTGTGGCCGGACTCGACCCGCCGCTCTGCCGCCGCTTCGGCCTCGCGGCCGCCCCGGGGCGGGCGTCGTCGCCGCCGGTAGAACGGATGCTCACGCTGGCGGGGACCGTGGTCCGCGGCAGGTGACGCCCACCGGTCCGGGACGGGGTATCGCCGCGGAACACGGGCCCGGTCGGGATCACGGGGCACGACGGCCGCTGTGGCGCTGTGCCGCATCGCGTAGACTGATCCGTCCGCAGGCATTCACCGTGACACGACGGCTGGACCGTCCGGAGGACGCATGGATTACCGCACGGGCATCGACGCCGTGGCATTCGATCTGGACGGCACCCTGGTCGATTCCCGCCTCGACTTCGCCGCCATGCGCCGGGAACTCGGGTTTCCCGAAGGGATCGGCCTTATCGAGCATATGGAGACCCTGGATGATGCCGCGGCGGTGGAGCGGGCGTGGACGGTGATCCAGCGTCACGAGATGGCCGGGGCCGAGGCGGCGACGTGGATCCCCGGCGCACGGGAACTGCTGACGGACCTGAACCTCATGGGTGTCCCCGTGGCCATCCTCACCCGCAACGCCCGCGTCACCACCGAGGCCATGCGCCGTGCCCTCGATATCCCGGTGGACCTGATACTCACCCGCGAGGACTGCCGGCCGAAGCCCGATCCGGACGGCCTGTACCGTATCGTGGCGCGCCTCGGCGTGGCCGCCGCGCGCATGATGTACGTCGGCGACTTCGTCTACGACCTGCAGACCGCGCGCGCCGCCGGGGCCCATGCGTGCCTGCTGCGCAACGGGCACAACGGCCATTTTACGACTGAGGCGGACCTGATCGTGGACCACCTCGACGAGCTCGGGGCGCATCTCGGTATCGGGCGTTCTGCGGGGTGACGGTGGCCGACGAGCTGGAGGCACTGGAGCGGGAGCTGCACCGGTCCGTACGGCGACGGTCCCGCGAACGGCTGCTGGTGTTGCTGCATCCGGATTTCCGCGAGATTGGCTACTCCGGGCGGGAGCACAGCCGCGACGCCATCCTTGCAAACCTGAGCGACGGGGAACCGCCCGGCGTTCACGCCGAGGGATTCCGTTGCCGACGTATCGCGCCGGGCACCGTGCTGGTGACGTACCGCTCGGCACGCGTATCGGCGGACGGTCACCTGAGCCGGCACGCGCTACGCTCCTCCGTCTGGCTCAGGGAGGCCGGGCACTGGCGAATGATCTTTCACCAGGGAACGCCGACGGGACAAACCAGCGGGCATACCACCTAGCGGGCTACGGCGGCCGGCCCCGCATGCCCCCCGCCCGTTTCCGACGAGCCGCTACGCCGGCGGTCTCGAGGTTCCCGCGCGACCGGCGATGCGCAGACCGTTACGACCGCCGGCCTTGGCCGCGTACAGGGCCTCGTCGGCACGCCGGAGCACGCGTTCCATATCCTCCCCCGGCCGGGCCAGATAGGCGCCGACGCTCACGGTAAGCGGCTGACCGACGGAGCGGGCGTCCGATTCGATGCTCGCGCGGATGCGTTCGGCGATCTGGCCGAGTATCCGGGCGTCGCAGGGCGAGAGCAGGACCAGGAACTCGTCGCCACCCCAGCGCGCGGCATGATCGTAATCGCGGAGGCTGGCACGGAGCAGCCGTGCCACCTCGGTGAGGGCACGGTCTCCGGCGGAATGGCCGAGGCTGTCGTTCAGGCTCTTGAAGTGATCCAGATCCAGCCAGATCACCCCGAAGGCGTGGTGATCGCGTGTACTGCGGGCGATGGTCTCGACGATGAGCTCGGTCATGCCCCGGCGGTTGCTGAGCTCGGTCAGGGGATCGATGCGCGCGAGGTTGTGCAGGGCCTCGGTGCGCTCGGCGACCTTGCGTTCGAGCTCCGAGGTCTGGGACCGGATGGCGCCGGCCATGCTGTCGAAGTGCTGGATCAGCCGGCCGATTTCCCCCGGCGCGGAGGGTAGGGCGGCGGGGGTGAGATCGCCGCGGCGCACCCGGTTCATTGCGCTCTCCAGGACCCCGATCGGCCCGAGAATCTGCTTCTGCACCGCCAGGTGGAAAACGAGCAGGCTCGCCAGCAGGGCGGCGGCGAACACCGCCGCCACCGGTGCGAACCGGTTCACCGGCATCAGGGTGTCGAGGTCGAGCAGCGTGACCTCGTACCAGCCGATGGTGGGCAGATAAGCGATACCGGCGAGGTGACGCTCGCCCCGGACCGAGACGAAGTTGGTACGGACCGTCGCCGGTCCCGTATCCCCCTGGCGCAGCGAGAGCATCATTTCCTGGATTCGCGCCTCGTCCGTCGGCGTGTCCAGGAGCAGGTCGATGGTGTTCTTCTGGCCCTCCGGCTTGACGATGGTGGCGAAGTCGATCAGCCGCTGATCGCGGTAGAGCTGGATCGCGCCGTTGTAGTCGACGAACAGCGTCGTGATGCCCGGCTGACTGAGGTCAACGGTATCCCGCAGGAAGTCCTCGAGATCCAGGCCCGTGCCGACGATGCCGAGAACCCGGCCGTCGTCGGCACGCAGCAGGACGTCGATCCACAGCTTGGTGACCCCCAGCTCGTCATCGGGATTGACGTTGAGATGGAAATCCCGCCCCGCCTCGATGAGCCGGTAGAACCAGGCATCGGCCGGATCCTTCGGGTCCAGGTTATAGCGCAGTTCCCGGCCCTCGAATTCATTGTCCGCATTGTTGTGGTAGTAGGCGCCGGAGTCACGCAGGGCGACGAAGTAGCTGTTGCTGCGGAAATTGCGCCGGAAGCTCTCCATTTCCTGGAGGGCCTGCTGCCTGAGCGCCCGGTCATCCGGGGCGTTCGCCCAGCGGCGCAGCACGAGCGAGTCCGCCAGCTGGCGGGAGAGCGCGATCTCCCGCTCCAGCGGCTGCAGCAGCCGGGCGCTGTCGTACTGAACCTGGAGTTCGGCGGTCCGTTGTCCCCACTGCTCGATAATCCCCTCGGCGATGCGCTGAAAGGCCGCCCAGGCGGCGACGGAGGCCAGCACGATCAACGTCGCGGCAAGGAGCAGGAATCGGGTCTTGAGGCTCACGGACTCCCCCCCCTAGCGAAACGTTTCATTATCGTTCGTCACGGCGTGGCGAATAGCCGCGCGCCGCCCCCTTCAAGTGCACATGTACCGGTCCCCGGGGGAGAACGCAAACCTTCCCGGACGACATGCGGCGTGCGGCGGGAACCGGCATCGCCCGACAGGCCCCCGATAACCCGAAAGGGCTATAGCCGGGCGCCCTTCGGCCGATATAATGACCATCGGGGATTACACGACGGGACTGGGGGCGGAAATATGGCCAAGGCGATGGGCAGCATCGACCAGCGCACGCAGCTGGCCGGGCACAACCGGTTCGAGATGCTGCTGTTCAAGATCGGGCGGCGGTACTTCGGGATCAACGTGTTCAAGATCCGCGAAGTGATCCGTTCGCCGCGTGTGACGGTCATGCCGGATTCGCGCCCCGGTGTGCGCGGGATCGCACACCTGCGGGGCCAGACCATCCCCATCATCGACCTTGCCCAGGCGATCCGATCGGCGGAGCACGGCGACGCGGGCTCGGTGGTGATCACGGAGTACAACCGGACGGTGCAGGGCTTCCTCGTCGACGAGGTGGACCGCATCGTCAACGTCAGCTGGGAAGACGTCCTCCCGCCGCCCCAGCACATCGCCGACCGCGGCTACGTCACGGCGGTGACCCGCGTCGACGGCGTCCTCGTGCAGATCCTCGACGTGGAGAAGGTCCTGGCCGAGGTCATGGGCGATCCGCTGCCCCGGGATGTCGATTTCGAGCACAGCGCCGCACCGCCCCAGCGCAACCGGCTGCTGGTGGTCGACGACTCCAGCGTCGCCCGTAACCAGATCCAGCGCACGCTCGAGCCCTCGGGCTGGGACGTGACCGTGGCCAAAAACGGTGAGGAGGCCCTGGAGTGGCTGCGCGACACCGACGAGGAAACGCTCGCCTCGGTCGCGCTGGTGATCTCCGATATCGAGATGCCGCGCATGGACGGCTACACCCTGACCAGCCGCATCCGTGCCGACGAACGCCTGCGCGGCCTGAAGATCCTGCTCCACAGCTCGCTGTCCGGCGTGTTCAACCGGGCGATGGTCGAGAAGGTCGGTGCGGACGACTTCCTGGCGAAGTTCGACGCCAGCGAGCTGGGCCGTTACGTGAACGCGATGCTGGAGGAGGGCGAGGGCGTCACCGGCTGATGACGCCCCGCAATCAGAACCGGTATTCGACCCCGGCGGAGAACATGGGCACGTAGCGGAAGCTCTCGAACTGCGTACTCAGCGCCGCTTCCTCGCGCATGCGATCGAGCTGATCCTTGCGGTCGAGATCCGTGACACCCTCGAACTTCACGCCCATGTCGAGCTGCAGCCCCAGGCGGCTGTCCTCGCCGAAGTGCTGGTCCCACCCCAGGCCGAGGTAGGGCGTCCAGTCGCCGCTGCCGTCGAAGCTGTAGCCGGTGTCGTCGTGACTGCCGTCCACGCCCGCGCTGCCACCCCCCTGCCAGCCCCAGTCGGAGTTGCCGTAGAAGGCGCCGCCGGTCAGGCGCATGCCGGACGCCGCGGGGAACTCCCAGTCGACCATTGCCGAGGCACCGAGTCCCTGTCGCCCGGTGGGGACATAGCCGCGCCACCCGCTGCCGACGCTCGGATCCGTATCCGTGCTGATCCCGAAACGGACATTCAGCGCCTCGCTCAGCTCGGTGGTGAGCTCGAGCTGCGGGCGCATCGGGCTATGCCACACCTCGCCGGCCACGGCGGGCCCGCCGCTGGCCGCGAGAATCGCAAATGCCCCCAGTATGCCGTTGAGATAACGCATGGCCGGATCATCATCGTTCGGAGTCCGGCACCATTATGACTGAATTTCCCCGCCGAGGCACGTCCTTCCGGCGGGGACGAACGATCCTGTCGCCCGGGCGTCGAACCCTTATAATCCTCGTATTACGTTTGCATGAAGGTATCCATGACCGTTCCGGTTCAGTCCTGCTGGGTGAGAGAGCGCTTCGCGGCGGCGCGCATGCCGATCCGCGCCGCCATCCCGGAGGACGCACCGCTGCACCCGGCCGCCGTGCTCGTGCCACTGGTCGAGCGTCCCGGCGGCCTCCATCTGATCCTCACGCGCCGCACGCCCCACCTGCGTGCCCACGCCGGACAGATCAGCTTTCCCGGCGGACGCATCGAGCCGAACGATCCCTCCAGCCTCGCCGCGGCCCTGCGTGAGGCCGAGGAGGAGATCGGCCTGTCGCAGACGTCCGTCGAGCTCCTCGGCTCCCTGCCCGAGTACCCCACCGGCACCGGTTTCCGTATCCAGCCCTGGGTGGGTCTGGTGGACCCGGAAGCGCACCTGGTTGCGGACCCGGTGGAGGTCGACGAGATCTTCGAAGTGCCGCTCCAGTACGTGCTGGACGTGACCAACCACCGCCCGCACCCTGTCAGCCACGGCGGACGGCGCTACCGTCTCTGCGCGATCCCGTACCGGGACTACTACATCTGGGGCGCCACCGCGGCGATCCTGCGCGACCTCTACCGCCTGCTCGCCGATTGCCCCGAAGCCCCCGAAACCCCCTGAGGCCTGCAATACCATGTGCGAGCTGCTGGGCATGAGCGCCAACGTCCCCACCG
Organism: Arhodomonas sp. KWT; assembly: GCF_010993615.1. Taxonomy (NCBI): domain Bacteria; kingdom Pseudomonadati; phylum Pseudomonadota; class Gammaproteobacteria; order Chromatiales; family Ectothiorhodospiraceae; genus Arhodomonas; species Arhodomonas sp. KWT. The sequence goes on from NZ_WNXE01000008.1 coordinate 15,441, forward strand.
ACATCTGCTTCAGCTTTACCGGGCTGATGCAGCGCGGCGGACGGACCGGCCCGCATCGGGACGGCTGGGGGATCGCCTTCTACGAAGACCGCGGCTGCCGTCTCTTCCATGACCCGGCGCCGAGCGCGGACTCCGAGGTCGCACGGCTGATCCAGCGTTATTCGATCAAGAGCCGTAACGTCATCTGCCACATCCGCCAGGGCACCCACGGCCGGGTGGCGCTGGAGAACACCCATCCGTTCCAGCGGGAGCTCTGGGGGCGGCCCTGGGTCTTTGCCCACAACGGGCGTCTGCGGGGCGTGCGCCGCTGGCCCATGCGCCACTACCGCCCCATCGGCAACACCGACAGCGAGTACGCCTTCTGCTGGCTGCTCGGCGAGCTCCGGGAGCGCTTCCCGCGGCCGCCGCGGCGGCGCGAAACCGCGTGGCGCTATCTCCGCCGGCTGTGCGCGCGACTCCAGGAGCAGGGGACGTTCAACATGCTGCTCTCCGACGGTCACGTGCTCCACACGTACTGCTCGACCCACCTGCACTGGCTGACGCGCTGCGCGCCATTCGGCGAGGCGCGGCTGCGGGATGCGGAGGTGTGCGTGGATTTCGCCGAGGTCACCACGCCGGACGACGTGGTCACGGTCATCGCGACCCAGCCACTCACGGACAACGAGGTCTGGAGCCCGATCCGGGCCGGCGAGATGATCGTCTTCGAGGGAGGGCGGCCTCGGCGGGTCGAGGCGGGGCCCCGCGGGGCGATCACCCCGCTGCCACTGCATCACCCGCGCAACGGTAGCGTGGCGGGCCAGGGCGTCCCCTAGCCCTCGCTGAGGAGCCGGCGTAGCTCGATAATCGCCGCGTTGGCCCGGGCGATGTAGGAGGCCATGGTGAGCGAGTGGTTGGCGAGCAGTCCGAAGCCGTCGCCGTTGAGCACGACGGGGCTCCATACCGGCCGCTGGGACTGCTCCAGCGAGCGGATGATCTGGTCCATGCTCGCTTCCGCGTTCTTGTCCCGGAGCACGTCGGCGAAATCGACGCGCGCCGCCCGCAGGAAATGCATCAGCGCCCAGGTGCTGCCCCGGGCCTCGTAGAACACGTCGTCGACCTGAAGCCACGGTGTCTCCGCCACCACCGCGCTGCCGCGGCCCGGTGTGGCCTGACGTGCGGCCCGGTCACCGGCGAGATCGGTGTTGTAACGGTATTCGCCGACACTGGCACTCAGGCGCTGGGCCAGACTGCCCAGGCGCTTGTTCACCAGCCCCAGCCACTCGTTGAGGTTGTCGGCACGGGCGTAGAACTGGGAGTCCGCATTGTCCGGATCGACGAGGCGCCCGAAATAGCGGTCCAGCGCCCCGATACCCTTGCGGTATTCCTTCTCCGAGGCGGGGAACCACCAGGAATCCGAGGGAAAATTGAACTGCGGCTCGGCAACGGCGAGGTCCGTGTCCTCGGTGGACTGCGAGCGTGAACGGCTCATGTCGTTGCGCAGGGCCTGGGCCAGATCGCGGACCTGCACGATTACACCGAATTCCCAGTTCGGCATGTTGTCCATGATCACGCCCGGGGGCATGACGTCGTTGCCGATATAGCCGCCCGGCTTGTCGAGCAGCCGGCCGGCGACGTTCATGAGCGTGGCGGTGGTAACGCTGCCGGGTACCGACTGGGGATCGCGCCCCTCGGGCATGCGCTGCGCCGTGGCCGCGACCACGTCAAAGGCCGCCGGCGACTGGCTCCAGTACCAGCCGAGTCCGGCGATCGCCAGGACCACCACGGCGATCACGCCGCCGGCCAGCCCGAACCACCGGCGGTAACCGGTGCCGGCACCACCGCCACGGCGCGCGGTGGAGCGGTTACGAAGACGTTGAAACAGCGACATGGGGCGTTCCTGTGCGTCGTTACCGGTGGCCCGGACGAAAAAACCCGCGCCCAGAGGGACGCGGGTTCTCGATCGGCCGGGAAGGCGTGTTTACTTGTACATCGCCTTCTTGAACATGCGGTCGATCTTCTGGGCGTTCTGGTCTGCCGTGGACTGCGCGGCCTGGGCAGCGCTCATGGCATCGTCAGCGGTCGCCTGGGCATCCTCGGCGGCGGCCATGGCGGCGTTCGCGGTGGACTGGGCCTCGTTGGCGGTGGACTGAGCATCCTCGGCGGTCATCATCGCCTCGTCGATGCGCGCGTTCATGTCCTCGGTCGCCTGGGAGGCACAGCCGACGAGCAGTGCCATGGAGGCGGCGGCGGCGGAGATCTTGAGCGCAGTGCTGAGCGTGGTAGTCATGGAGCAACTCCTTGCCTTGTCGTGCATAGGTGTGGTCGAACGTCGCTCAACCGCCCGACGGACGGTTATCGTTGCCCAATCATCACTGTTCGCCGCGGCTGTTGCAAGCCTGTCCGCGGTGAGCGGCCGTGCCGGACAGGCCGTCAACGAATGACGACGCGGCTGCCTTCGTGAATATAGCTCAGAAGCTGGTCGATCTGTGCATCGGTGAGCGCGACGCATCCCTCGGTCCAGTGGAAACGCTCGTGCCACTCCGGATCGGCACGGCCGAGGCCGTGCAGGCCGATATAGCCGCCGAGCACGGTGTCCTGGGGCAGGGGACGGCCGGCGTAGGCGATATCGCGCAGCTCGCGATAGCGGGCGTTGTCGATCACGCCGCGCTGATAGGCGCGCGAGAGGTGCTCCAGGGTCGGGTAATCCAGGCCGATGAAGACGTGGAAGCGGCTGGAACGGTCGATCCGCGTGACCCGGTAATCCCCGGTCGGCGTGGTGTCGTCGCCGTTCAGGTGGAGGTCGGCAACGCCGCCGCGGCCCCAGGAAATATCCTCGAAGACGTCGACGACACGTCCGCCGTCGCGCACCTCCACGAGGTCACGGTCGGTATCGATGAGCACCCAGGGTGCCGCCGCTGCCGCCGGTGTCAGCACCAGGAACAGCAGCAGCGCGAGCAGCGCATGGCGCGGACTCACAGGAGGAACCGGTACAGTGCCGCATCATCGAACGGCCAGCCGATCTCGGCACCGGTGTCGCCACGTCGCAACACCGGGATGCGCACGCCGTAGCGCGTCTCCCAGTCCGGATCGTCGAGGACGTCGCGGACCTGAACGTCGATGGCGAGCCGCTGTGCGATCGGCTGCAGCATCGCCATGGCCTCGTCGCAGAGACCACATCCAACGGTCATGTAGAACTCGACCGGGCCGATAACGGACATGAGAAGCGCTCGTCGGCTGGGCTGGCCGCGCAGTCTGCCACAGTACGCCGCCGTAGTGGACCGCCTCTGGGGAATCGGACGGCGACGACAGGGACGGTATTTGACGCGTGCAGCAGCAAAACGGTAACACTTGGCCAAAAGAGAGAATGCCGGCGAAATCGGCGACCCGCGCCAGGGAGGGGGCACCCTGCGGTTCAGACCTCGTATCGGTTTCCTGATCAGCATACTCATCGGCCTGCTCTGGTTCGGGACGATCGAGTTCGTGGTCTCGGCAGATCTGCTCTGGGGCGACTGGGAACAGGAGCTGGTCAGCTACCAGCGCTGGAGCTACGTCGTTATCGCGGCAGTCTGTACCGGACTGATGCTGCTCGGCGTCCGGCGGGAACAGCTCGAGAAGAGCGAGCTCGTGCGCGAGGCCGAGGCCCGTGAAAGGACGCTGTTCGACTTCAATCCCGATCCGGCCCTGCGCCTCGACGCCGACGGCGTGATCCAGGCGGCCAACGCGGCGGCCATCGTGATGTTCGGCGAGGAGGGGGACGGGCTCCACGGCCGCACGTTCGTGCAGACCGTCGTGCCGGACGAGCGGGCCGGCGTCGTCAGCCATATTCGCGACACGCTCATGGGCCATCCCCACCACTTCCGCGTAACGATGTCCGTCGGCGGCGGACACATCTACGCCGGCATTGCCGCAACGCCCCTGTTCCAGGGGGCCCGGGTCACCGGCGTCAACCTGATCGTCGAGGACGAGACCGAGTGGATCGAGCAGCGCCGCGCACTCGCGCGCAACGAACGGCGGTATCGCTCGCTGTTCGACAACAGCCTGGACGCCAAGGTCCTCCTCGACGGCCAGAGCCACGTGCTCGAGGCCAATCCACAGGCCTGCCAGCTCTTCGGCATGGACGAGGACGAGCTCAAGCGCTTCACCCGCGAGGAGCTGCTGGACATGGACGACCCCGACACCGCTGCCGCGACCCGGTATCGCGACGAGCATGGGCGTTTCTTCGGTGAAGTGCGGATCCGCCACAGGGACGGTCACGCCATCCCGGTCGAGGTCTCCAGCGTCATTGCCGACGCCGAGGAGGACGGCACGGATGGCTACGTCATCGTCGTTCTCAGGGACATACGCGAACGTCATGCCGCGGAGCTCGAACTCCGCCGCTCCCGCGAGGAGCTTCGGGCCCTGTCGGGCCAGCTTTTGGCGATCCGCGAGGAGGAGCAGACGCGGATTGCGCGGGAGCTCCACGATGACCTCGGACAGACGTTGACGGCCCTGATGATCGATCTGGACCGGCTCACCGGCTACGACCTCGGCCCACGGGCGGACGCGCTGCTCGAGGGCATGCGCGGGCTCGTCGAGGACATGGTCGCGAACATCCGCCGTATCGCGCGGGACCTGCGCCCGCCGATCCTCGACGACATCGGCCTGGCGGCGGCGGTTCAGTGGCTCGCCGAACAGCACCAGGAGCGGATGAGCTACCGGGTGCACGTACACATGGACCGCGAGGAATACCGCGTGCCGGGCAAGGTCGCGACCGCCGCGTTCCGCATCGTGCAGGAGGCCCTGACGAATGCGGCCCGGCACGCCGGTGCCGGCAACGTCTGGGTGACCATCGCCCAGGGCGGCGACGGGCTGGGGCTGGAGATCTGTGACGACGGCCACGGCTTCTCGTCCCACGAGGGGACGTCCGGCGGGCGCCGCCCCCTCGGCATGCTCGGGATGCGCGAACGCGCGGTACAGCTCGACGGTGAACTGCGGGTGAACAGCACGCCGGGGGAGGGCACCTGCATCGTGGTGAGACTGCCGGTCCCGGACGGGGAGGAACCGCAATGACGCGTATCGTGGTTGCCGACGATCACGCCGTCGTTCGTGACGGCCTGCGCGAGATGATCGACGCCGAGACCGACTTCACGTTCGTCGGCGAGGCGGAGAACGGCGCCCAGCTCCTGGCCCTGCTCGGCCGGGAGAGCGCCGATGTCGCGCTCGTGGACATGTCCATGCCCGGGCGCAGCGGGGTGGACCTCATACGCCAGGTCCGCGAGGAAAGGCCGGACGTCCGGTTGCTGGTGTTCAGCATGCACAGCGACGAGCAGTACGGCGTACGCGCGGTACGTGCGGGCGCGTCCGGCTATCTCCCCAAGACGAGCCGCCGTGCGGAGATCGCCGAGGCCATACGCAAGGTCGCGGCCGGGGGCGTGTTCCTCCGCCCGGAGCTCATGGAGAAGCTCGCCCTGGGCATGCTCGGGACCACCGAGCGCCCGCCCCACGAGGCGCTCTCCGCCCGGGAATACCAGGTCTTCGTCGGACTGGCGAACGGGCGCACGGTCTCGGCGATCGCCGACGAGCTGTGCGTGAGCATCAAGACGGTGAGCAGCCACAAGGCACGCCTCATGGAGAAGATGCAGTTCGACAACCTCGCCGAGCTGTTCCGCTACGCCTTCGATCACGGGCTGGCCGGCACCCCCGGACCGGGGGACGTCGACGGGCCCGGTTCGGAATAGTCCGAACCGGGCCGCGCCCATTCCGAGCAACGGTTACGCCGGCCGCCGATCCCGCCACCACGCCGATCGCGGCACGATGCCCTCCGGAATCAGCGGAGGGCCACAGTGTGTCGATTCCCCGATCTGCATCTCGATACGTGCCGAGCCACAGTCTGCTTGCCGCCACCGCCGGCGTGGCGCTCGTCGCGCTGAGCGGCACGGGGTGGGGGACCGGGGCCGTCGCTGCGGGGCTGCTCGCCGTGGCGCTGCGGCTCGACCGCCGCGCCTCACGCGCGTTGCCGGAACCCCCTGATGCCGACGCGCCGGAGGCGGCGGCGGACGGAACGGCCGCGCTCACCGATCTCCTTGATCTCGGCACCCGGCTCCTGCCCGTATGGCAGCGCCAGATCGAGGCCGCGACGTCGCATGCCGTCGACGAGGTGGCGGAGCTGAGCGGCCGGTTCGCCAGCGTCGTGACCCGAATCGACGAGACCTTCGGCGTCGCCGACCGGGTCGTCGGTGGCGACGGCGGGCTCGACGCCCTCTACAGCGACAGCGAACGGCGCCTCTCGGCGGTGCTGCAGGCACTGGAGACCGCGGTAAACGGCAAGCGCGGCGTGGTCGAGGAGATGCGGGGTCTGCTGGCCTTTACCGACGAGCTCGACCGCATGGCCGCCGACGCCGGCGCGATCGCCGCGCAGACCAACCTCCTGGCGCTAAACGCCTCCATCGAGGCGGCACGGGCCGGCGACGCCGGGCGGGGATTCGCCGTCGTCGCCGAGCAGGTCCGCCGGCTCTCCCGCCACTCCGGGGAGACCGGCAAGCGCATCGGCGAGGAGGTGGGGCGGATCAAACACGCCCTCAACGAGGCCTTCACCGCGACCGAGGCATCCGCCGACCACGATTCCCGTGCGGTGGAGAACGCCGCCGAGCGAATCGGTGCCGTGCTCGCCGACTTCGAGGGCGCGACCCGGCGTCTCGCCGGCAGCGCGCACGATCTCCAGGAGTGCAATCGCGGCATCCGCGACGACGTCGAGGCGGCGATCGTCGCCCTTCAGTTCCAGGACCGTGTCAGCCAGATGCTCACCCATGTCGCGGAGAGCGTGCGCGATGGCGCCGCCCGCCTGGAGGGCGCGGCCTCGGGGTCCGGGGGCGATCGGCCGTACACGGGCATCGACGTCAGCGAGCTGCTCGCCGCCCTCGAGAACAGCTATGCCATGGCCGAGGAGCACCACAACCACCGAGGCACACCGGCCGCGACCGCGGCCGGCGGCAGCGTGACCTTCTTCTGATCCGGCCGGTTCACCGTAGGAGCCAACAACCATGACCAAGACCATTCTGATCGTCGACGACTCGGCCTCCATCCGCCAGGTCGTCGCCACCACCCTGCGCGGCGCCAACTACGACGTGATCGAGGCCGGAGACGGGCAGGCGGCGCTCGAGAAACTGACGGGCCAGCGCGTTCACCTGGTGATCAGCGACGTCAACATGCCGCGCCTCGACGGGATCGGCTTCCTGAAGGCGCTGCGCGGCAACACGGCCTACCGGTTCACGCCGGTGATGATGCTGACCACGGAGTCGTCGGACACGCGCAAGGCCGAGGGGCGTGCCGCCGGGGCCCGGGCGTGGCTGGTCAAACCCTTCCAGCCCCAGCAGCTGCTGGACGCCGTCGCCAAGCTCGCTGCCTAGGGGGAAACCATGACCGATATGCCGTATATCGACTGCGCCGACGGGGTGATCCATCTCCACGGCGAATTCACCGTCCAGAACGCGGCCGCCATACGCGAGGCGATCCTGACGGTGGGCGAGGGGGCCGGATCGGCACTGCGTATCGACGTTTCCGCGGTCTCCGCGCTCGACGTGGCGGGGCTTCAGATCCTGTTCGCGATGGCGGCCGACGGTGTCGGCCGGGAGATCGTCGGCGCCCGCGGTGAGGTTGCCGAAACGCTGGCAATGCCCGGCCTGCTGGATGGCAGCGGGCTCACCCTGCACCGGGAGGCGTGATCCATGCAGGACAACGAGATGCTCGAAACCTTTCTCGCGGAGAGCCGTGAGCTGCTCGCCGACATGGAGGAGGCGCTGCTCCAGCTCGAGGAACGGCCGGACGATCCCGAGCTGCCCCACCGCGTATTCCGCGCCGCGCACACGATCAAGGGCTCGGCCGGGCTGTTCGCCCGCGAGGCGGCCGTACCGTTCGCCCACGAGATGGAGAGCGTGCTCGGCCGCGTGCGTGAGCACGAGCTGAGCGTGGACGCCGAGCTCATCGCGGTGCTGCTGGAATGCGGGGACCACCTCGGTACGCTCTGCGGCATCGAGGGGCCGGCCCCGGACGCCCTGCGCCACCGCGGCGACGCGCTGGTGGCACGGCTGCGGCACTACCTGGGCGAACCCGCCGGCGTGGCGTCCGCCCCCGCCGGCGCGGGCACCCCGGAGGCCGTGGCGGGCACGGCGGGTGAGTGGACGGTATCGTTCCGCTTCGAGCCGGACGTGCTCGCCTGCGGGATCGATCCGCTGGCGTTTGCCCGCCACCTCGGCGGGCTCGGCACGCTCCGGCAGGTAACCCCGTCGTGGGATGACCGCTGTGGCCTTGCCGCCCTGGAGCCGGAGCGCTGCTATCTCGGCCTGAGCGTCGTGCTCGACGCGCAGACCACCGCCGCCGCCCTGGAAGACGTGTTCGAGTTCGTCCGCGAGGACGTCGACCTGACCATCACGCCGCCGTCCGCCCCGGACACGGAGGTGTCCGAATCGCCGGTTCAGGGGGGCAGGGAGCCGGCCGCGGCGGCCGCCGCCACGGCGCAGCCGGCGGTGTCGTTCCTGCGGGTGCGCTCCGACAAGCTGGACGCACTGGTGGACCTGGTGGGAGAGCTGGTGGTCGCCTCGGCGGCGGTTGCGACCGAGGGCCGCGCCGCGGGCGGCCGGCTGGCGGAGAGCAGCGAGATCCTCTCGGGGCTCGTCGAGCAGTTGCGCGAGGTGTCGCTGTCCGTGCGCACCGTGCCCGTGGGCGAGACGTTCCGGCGTTTCCAGCGCATCGTGCGCGACACCGGCCGGCAGCTCGGCAAGGACATCGAGCTGGTCATCGAAGGGGGCGACACCGAGCTCGACAAGACCGTTGTCGAGCGCATCGTGGACCCTCTGACCCATCTCGTGCGCAATGCCGTGGACCACGGCATCGAGGACGCCGGGCGGCGCCGTGCGGCGGGCAAGCCCGCGGTGGGACGCGTCCGGCTGAACGCGTATCACGAGGCCGGCCACGTGGTGCTCGAGATCGAGGACGACGGCGCGGGCATGGACCCGGAGCGGGTGCGTGCCCGCGCCGAAGCCCGGGGCCTCGTCGAGCCCGGTACCGAGATCGACGAGCGTGCCATGCTCCAGGTGATCTTCGAGCCCGGTTTCTCCACGGCGGACAGGGTCAGCGACGTGTCCGGGCGCGGCGTCGGTATGGACGTCGTGCGACGCAATATCGAGGCCCTGCGCGGGACGATCGAGCTCGACACGACGCCCGGGGCAGGCACGCGCTTTCGCATTCGCCTTCCGCTGACCCTCGCGATCATCGATGGCTTCCTGCTCGAAGTCGCCGGCACGCCCTACGTACTGCCGCTCGATGCGGTCGTCGAGTGCGTGGAGCTGCCGGGTGGCCACCGTGGCGAGGTGCTGCCGCTGAGGGGGCACGCACTGCCGCTGATCGCGCTGAACCGCGCGCTCGGCCACACCGGGCCGGAGGCCCGGCGGCGTAATGTCGTCGTGATCCGTCACGAGGGGGCGCTGTACGGGCTGGTCGTCGACCGGCTGCTCGGCGAGCACCAGACGGTACTCAAGCCACTCGGACGGGTCTTCGACCGGCTGGAGTGCGTCAGCGGGGCGACCGTGCTCGGCAGTGGCGAGGTCGCGCTGATCCTCGACGTCGCGCGCGTGACCGCGCAGGCGATCGCGCGGGAGGAACTAGCCTGGGCCGGCTGACCGCGCCACCACGGCACCGCCCCCGGACCGGTGTCCCGTAGCGGGACACCGGTCCGCCATTACGGCACGGCGGGCGAGGGCGTGCCGGTCAGTTGCGGCGGGCGGCGTAGTCGGCCGGCAGCTCAGACGGCGGGCAGGCGATCACGTCCTCGTCGTTGGCGTCGCAGTATTCCAGGAAGGTGATCGTGGCAAACTCGTCGATCACCAGCTTGGGGTAGGTCGGCCCGGCATCGCGGAGGGCGATCATCTCCTCGATGTGCTCGTTCTGGTAGCACACCGTCTTCTTCGGGTCCTCCGCGATCCAGCGGGGGAAAAAGATGACCCCGTGAAGCCGGCGCTCGCCCAGGTTGACGGCGACGCTGACCGTGGTGCCCGTCGGCTCGTCCCAGGACAGCTTGTAGACCCCGTCAGCCAGGCGAACGATATGCACGGGCTGGTCACGCACCCAGCGGCCACCGACCATGCCGCTGTGGATGCGGTAGTCGAACGTGCGCTCGTTCTTGACGTAGATCTCGTACTGCCAGCCGTTGTCATAGGTGTAGATCAGATGGCAGCCGACGAAGCCGGTCAGCTCGTCGGGCCGGGTCGATTCGAACTCCTCGCTCATGGTGTGACTCCGTGTTGCACAGTGCGATTGTGTCGTCATTATCTATCTAATAATTCGTATTAAAAGCGCGATTTTACGGTTATTATTATCGGATATTCCGATAGCTTTCGCCGTACGCCCGGGAGGTCGCCATCGCACGTCTGCCTGAGTCCACCATCGAGCAGTGGGGCGTGCTGCGCACGGTGATCACCGAGGGCGGTTTCGCCCAGGCGGCAAAGGCCCTGCACCGCAGTCAGTCCTCGGTAAGCTACGCCGTCGGGCGCCTGCAGGAGGCGCTGGGCGTGAGGCTGCTCGAGATCAGGGGCCGGCGGGCCGTGCTGACGGACGCCGGCGCGACCCTGCTCGGCGAGGCATCGCCGCTCATCGACGAGCTCTCGCGGCTCGAGGACCGGACCCGGGCCCTGGCCGCCGGCGAGGACCTCCGGATCCGGCTGCTGGTCGACAGCATTTTCCCCAGGCCGAGCCTGTTCGCCGCCCTGAAGGCGTTCGCTGGCATGCATCCGCACGTCGAGGTCCATCTGCGCGAGACCGTGCGCCTGACACCTCGCGACGTCGACGGGGATGCGTTCGATCTGGCAGTCCTGATCGCCGAGCCCGGCGAGCGCGGCGCCACCATTGTCAGCAACGTGCCGCTGATCGCCGTCGCGCATGCCGATCACCCTCTGGTCCGTCCAGAGACACCGCCGAATGCGGCGAATCTCAACCGCTGTCTCCGGGTAGAGATTCGGGGCACGGAGCAGGGCCAGCTGGACGACAACGGCAAGATCTGGTGGATGAGCACGGTCGAGGCGGCGATCGAGGCGGTACGTGCCGGCCTCTGCTACGGCTGGCTCCCCCGCCACCTGGTCCGGGAACACCTCGATAGCGGCACCCTCGTCGCATTGCCACTGGAGCGCGGCGGCACCCGCAATATCCCGCTCGGCCTGCTGTTCGGCAACGGACACAGGGGGAGGGGACAGGCGGTGGAACGGCTTGCCCGGCTGCTGGCGGCGGAGGACACCGGATCGCCACCCGGCGACGGGGAGGCGGGGTGAGCGACACCTTCCCCGCCTGACCGGCAGGCCCACTCCCGGCCTTCCTAGCACCCGGTCATCGCCCGTAGCGCATTCCGGCAGCGGGCACGGTGACCGGTATGACCGGGCGCCAGCTCACCGTCACCCACCATACCGTCCGGGAACGGTGTCCCCACGACTGAAGCCGATGCCCTTCGCCACGGCACGGCCAGGGGGGCAGCGGGGAGGGCGCCGCCCCGGATCCGCGGCTCGCCGGGACGCCGATCCACCGCCCCGGGCACACCGGACGGCGTCCGGACCGTTCGCCAGCCCCGTATCGGAATAGTCCGAGCCCGAGGTCGCCGGTTCCGAGAGGCCTTTCCGATCCCCGCCGATAACCGAATCCACGGGCGCTGAGCAGTATGAACGCACCCCGCGACCGGGGCATCACCAAGGAGATCCCTGAATGTTCAAGAAGCTCAAGATCGGCCAGCGCCTGGCCCTGTCATTCGGCCTGGTCCTGGCCCTCATGGGGGTGATGGCGACCGCGGCCGTCATCGGGCTCGCCCGCGTCGAGGCCGGTGCCATCGAGCTCAGCGAGCAGCGCTGGCCGAATACGGTACGGGCTAACGACGTCATCGACAACGCCAACGAGATCGCGGTATCGCTGCGCGACTACCTCCTCGCAGAGGACCCTGCCATCAGGCAGGACCGCCTCGACGTCATAGACCGGGCTTTCGCGGCAAATCCCCCGTTGCTCGACCAGCTCACCGCCGCGCATGCCGACTCCCCCGAGGCCCTCGCACTGGTCGAGCGCACCCGCGCGGACCTTTCCGCGCTACAGGCCGCGACCGGCGAGCTGGTCGACATCGCCGGCCGGGATGTCGAAGCGGCAGAGCGGTTCCTCATGAGCGATGTGCAGGCGCTTCGCGAGGACTACATCCACTCGATCGAGGCCCTGCTCGCCTATGAGAGCGAGGCGTTCACGCAGACCGCCACCGCCGCGGAGAGCGTCTACCGGTTCACCCTGGCGCTGCTCATCGGGCTCGGCATCGCGGGGCTCGCCATTGCCGTGCTCGCCGCGTGGCTGGTGACCCGGCGGGTCGTCGGTGCCATCCACCGCTGCGTGACCGCCGCCAGGCAGATCTCGGAGGGCGATCTGACCGTCGAGCTCGATACCAGTGCCGGCGACGAGACGGGCGAGCTGCTGCGGGCCATGCAGGAAACCGCACAGCGCCTGTCGGCCATCATCGGCGACGTGCGCTCCGCCGCCGACCAGCTCGCCGCGGCCTCGGAAGAGGTCAGTGCCACCGGTCAGTCCATGGCGCACGCGGCCACCCAGCAGGCGACGAGCGTCGAGCAGACCACCGCCTCGGTGGAGCAGATGACCGCCTCGATTCAGCAGAACACCGAGAACGCCCGGGTGACCGACAACATCGCCACCCAGTCCGCGAGCGAGGCGGCAAACGGCGGCGAGGCGGTGGAGCAGACGGTCAAGGCCATGCGCGAGATCGCCGAGAAGATCTCGATCATCGACGATATCGCCTACCAGACCAACCTGCTCGCCCTCAACGCCGCCATCGAGGCCGCCCGCGCCGGCGATCACGGCAAGGGCTTCGCGGTCGTGGCCGCCGAGGTCCGCAAGCTCGCCGAGCGCGCCCAGGTCGCGGCCCAGGAGATCGGTGAGACGGCCTCGTCCAGCCTCGACGTCTCCGACCGTGCCGGCCGACTGCTCTCGGAGATGGTGCCCTCGATCCGCAAGACCTCCGAGCTCGTCCAGGAGATCTCGGCTTCTTCCGAGGAGCAGTCCACCGCGGTGGGGCAGATCAACATCGCCATGGACCAGCTCAATCGCCTGACCCAGCAGAGCGCCTCCGGTTCCGAGGAGCTTGCGTCCACGGCCGAGGAGATGAGCAGTCAGGCCCAGCAGCTCCAGAGCCTGATGGCGTACTTCCGCGTTCACCACGGCGGCGGTACCGCCCCGATGGGCATCCCTGCCGCCGCGGTCGTCGCCGATCGAGACAACGGCTTCGCCAACGCGAACCGCCGTCCCGCCGACGCCGAGGACGGCTTCATTCCCTTCGACGAGGAGCAGGCGGCATGAACGCAGCGGACAGCGGAACCACCGTCGTGACCCAGCAGTACCTGAGCTTCCGGGTGGGCGAGGAACTCTTCGCCCTGCCGATCCGGCACATCCGCGAGATCCTGGAGTTCGGCCGGCTCACCGGCGTCCCCCACATGGGGGAGTCGATCCGGGGTGTGATCAACCTGCGCGGCAGTGTCGTGCCGGTGCTCGATCTCGCCGCGCGCTTCGGCTTCGGAGCGTGCGAGGTGGGGCGGCGCAGCTGCATCGTCATCGTCGAGATCGAGGACGAGGACGGGCTCTGCCAGCTCGGCCTGGTCGTGGACACGGTGAGCGAGGTCCTGGAGATCGACACCGCCGATATCGAGCCGTCACCGCGACTCGGTATCGGCGTGCGCAACGACTTCGTCGCCGGCATGGCACGCCGTGACGACGGTTTCACGATCATCCTCGCGCTGGAGCGCGTGGTCGACGGCCAGGAGCTCGCGGCAATCCGCGAGCTCGACGCGGCCTGAGGGCAGGGCATGCAGCACACCACACCGATAACGGACCGGGACTTCTCACGCATCCAGGCATTTGCCCAGCGCGCGGCCGGCATCAACCTCCCCGACGCCAAGCGGATGATGGTGTGCAGCCGGCTGGGACGCCGGCTGCGAGAACTGGGTCTGTCCGACTACCGCAGCTACGTCCCGCTACTCGACGACCCGGCGGGGGAGGAGGCCCGCATCGCCATCGATCTGCTGACCACGAACGAGACCTACTTCTTCCGCGAGCCCCGCCACTTCGAGTTCCTCAGCCGGATCGCGGAGGGCGCGACGCGCGGGCTGCGCATCTGGAGCGCGGCGTGTTCCACCGGGGAAGAGGTCTACAGCATCGCCATGCTCCTGGATGACCGTGCCCGGGCCCGCGACTGGTCGGTGCTGGGCACGGACATCAGCCGTCCGGTCATCGAGCGGGCCGGTGCCGCCCGCTATCCGGTGGCTCGGCTCGATGCCATGCCGCCGTCCTACCTCAAACGGTACTGCCTGAAAGGGACGGGGGAGCGCGCCGGCGAGATGCTCATCGCCCGCGAGCTGCGCGAGCGCGTGTCCTTCCGGCACGCCAACCTCAACGAGCCGCTACCGCAGACCCTGGGTTCGTTCGACGTCATCTTCCTGCGCAACGTCCTGATCTACTTCGATCAGGACACCCGGCGCGGCGTCATCGACCGGCTGACGGGGCACCTGGCGCCGGGCGGCTACCTGCTGATCGGGCATTCCGAGAGCCTCAACGGCATCCATGCGGGACTGACCCCGGTGCAGCCCTCGATATACCGCAAACAGTAATGGAGAAAACGACGATGTCGTGTCGCGTAATGGTAGTGGACGACTCCGCGGTCCTGCGCCAGGCGCTGGGCAAGCGGCTGGACAGTGAGCCGGACATCGAGCTCCTCGGCGTCGCCGCGGATCCGCTGTTCGCCCGGCGGCGCATGGCGCAGGAGTGGCCCGACGTGATCGTGCTCGACGTGGAGATGCCCCGCATGGACGGGATCACGTTCCTGCGCGAGATCATGCGGGAACATCCGACGCCGGTGGTCATCTGCTCCACGCTCACCGAGCGCGGCTCCCGCCTGGCACTGGAGGCCACCGAGGCCGGGGCCTTCGCCGTTATACCCAAGCCGACGACCGGGCTGCGCGAGTATCTGGATCACGGTGCCAGCGAGCTCGTGCAGGCCGTTCGGGCGGCCGGCCAGGCGAACCGTCACGCCCTTCGCGGTCCACGGACCGCCCCGGCAACGGCGACCACGCCCTCGGCCCCGCTCGCGCTCGGACGCACCACCGATCAGATCGTCGCCATCGGCACCTCCACCGGGGGCACGCAGGCGCTGGAGCAGGTGCTCACGGCGATGCCCGCGGACTGCCCGGGCATCGTCGTCGTCCAGCACATGCCCGCGAACTTCACCCGGGCGTTCGCCGAGCGGCTGAACGGACTGTGCGCCTGCCGGGTCCAGGAGGCCGCAAGCGGCGACCGCGTCCGGCCCGGGCTCGTCCTCATTGCACCGGGCGGACAGCACATGGTCCTGCGCGGCAGCGGCGCCCAGTACCACGTCACGACCTCCGACGGCCCCCCCGTGAACCGGCACCGCCCTTCAGTCGACGTCCTCTTCCGCTCCGTCGCGCGGGTCGCGGGCGGCAATGCGATCGGGGTCATCATGACGGGGATGGGCGGCGACGGCGCTGCGGGACTGCTCGCCATGCGTGAGGCGGGGGCCATGACCCTGGCCCAGGACGAGCAAAGCTGTGTCGTCTTCGGCATGCCCAGGGAGGCGATCCGCCTCGGTGCTGCCTCGGCCATCGTCAGCCTCGATGACATCCCCGACCGCATGCTGCGCACCGCGACGGCGGCGTAGACGGTATTCGGAATTATCCGAACGGCGCCGGGAAACAGCCTGAACGCCGTTCGGCGAGGCACCGATACCGCCGCCCCTCGTGACACCGGAGAATCGGCGGCGGATCGAATCACTAGCGAGGAGCTGGCCGCCATGGCCTCCAAATCGTGGTACCCAAACAACTACACGGGGCCGTCGCCGTACGAGAGCCCGGAATCGCGGCCGCACGACGCTACGGCCGTGTTCGCGCCGTCCGTGACCTACCGTGCCGAGCTCCATGCGCAGGGGATGCGCATGCTGGAGATCACGCCGGATCCCGGGCAGCTCCTCGGCCAGCCCCTTAGCCACTGCCTGGAGGACGGGTGGTGGTGGCAGTGTGTGCACCCCGAGGACCGCAACCGGGCATTCCGGCAGCCGGCCGGCAACACCAGTGACGAGCCGGTGATCGCCACCTACCGCCACATCGATCCGGCGGGGCGCATTCGCTGGGTCGAGGATCGTCGAGTGGTCACGGGCGACGGCCAGGTCCTCGGATCGCTGCGTTGCGTCACCCCGAACCGGACCGCCGGTCACCATGCCCCACAGCCGTTCGCCGAGGCGTTCTTCCGCCACTCCCTGGCGGCCGGGGTGCTGCTCGATGGCGAGCGGCGCATCCTCGCGGCGAACCCGGCGTTCTGCGGCCTCTTTGGCCGAAGTGAAGACGACATGATCGGCCGCGGGATATTCGATATCTACCCGAACGACGCGGACGAGGCGATCCGCAGCGCGATCTGGCAGGAAGTCGCCGGACGTGGCCGGTGGACCGGTGACCTGCCCGTGGAGATCGACCCCGGACGCCCGCGGGTCCTGAGCATATCGATCAACACCTGCAACGACGCCGAGGCGGTGCGCTATATCGTCACCGTGGTCGACGCCACCCGCGAGCGCGAGCTCGCGGGCACCATCGACCACATGAACAGCTACGACATGGCGACCGGCGTACGGAACCGCGGGTCGTTCATCGAGACCGTCGATCGGCGGATCCGGGACAGCGGTGGCGCCACCGGCATGGCGGTGCTCGCGGTGACCCTTGCCCGTTACAGCCTGCTGCGCCACGCGCTCGGCGGCTGCACGGACGTGCTGATGCACCGCGTCGCGCGCCGACTCCACTGGGTGACCAACGGCCGGCGGGTCGTACTGGCACGGGTATCGGACGATACCCTCGCCATCGGGATGGAGGGCGGTAGCGCCAGCGTCGAGGAGACGGCACAACGGATACAGCGCATCATGCAGCGCTCGCTCGTCATCGACGGCAACGAATGGCCTGTCCCGGTGCGCATCGGGATCGCGTTCCATCCACGTGACGGACATGACGCCACCGAACTCCTCGCCAAGGCCGATGCAGCGCAGCTCGCGGGCGCTGAGCACACCGGCGCCACCGCCGTCTACCACACCCCCGAGCCGACGGACGCCGTGCGTCGCCGCCTGCTCGTGGAGCAGCGCCTGGGCGTTGCACTTCGGGACGGCGCCCTCCATCTCGTCTATCAGCCGCAGTGGGACCCGCATCGTGCGGTGATCACGGGCGTGGAGGCGCTGCTGCGCTGGCACGACCCGATGCTCGGCGACGTTTCCCCGGGCGAGTTCATCCCCCTGGCGGAGGAAACCGGACATATCCATGCCCTGGGGCAGTGGGTCCTGCACCGGGCCTGCCATGAGGCGGCCCGGTGGACCGGCGCGCTCGCCGATGTGCGCGTCGCGGTCAACCTGTCCGTGCGCCAGATCCAGACGGACAGTCTCCTGGAATCGGTCCAGGCCGCTCTCGCCGACAGCGGTCTGGACGCGACGCGCCTGGAGCTGGAGGTCACCGAGGGGCTGGCGGTAACCGACGGGACCACGGTACGCGACGTCCTCTCCCGGCTCCGCGGGATCGGCTGCCGCGTCGCCATCGACGACTTCGGCACGGGGTACGCGTCGCTGTCCCAGCTCGCGGACATGCCCTTCGACACCCTGAAGATCGACCGCAGCCTCGTCGCCGCCATGGCCGGCGATCCGAAGCGCCCCGCCGTGGTCGCGGCCATCGTCGCCATGGGGCGCTCACTGGGATTCCGCACGATCGCCGAGGGCGTGGAGAGCGCGGAGCAGGCCAGGGCGCTGATGGCCCTCGGCGTCGACGAGGTCCAGGGATTCCACTACGCGGGACCGCTCTCGGGGCGGGCCCTGCAGACCTGGTGCGACGACCGTGAATAGTGACCGCGCGTACCCGACGCTCACCGTCTGGCTGGTGCACGACAACGATCGCCTGAGGATCCGTCTGGACGTGATGGCATCCGCCGTGCCCGGGATCGTCGTCACCGCCGCGATCCGCCAGCGCGACGTCACCTCCGTGCTTCGCTCCCACACGACGCCGGACGTCGTGATCGTGGGCGGGGACAGCAACGTTCGCGACGCCCTGCATCTGGTCCGGCACCTGGCGTCCGCGCTCCCGCACACACGGATCGCCGTCATGAGCAACCGCACCGAGGCCGCCTACGCGCGGGAATTCGCCGACGCCGGCGCACACGTCTACCTGGGCACCGACGAAGGACCGGGACAGCTGGCCGTCCTCCTGGACGAGTGGGCCGATACGGTGTCCGACAGCCCGGTGAACGACGACCGGCACGGTTCATGATCCGGCCGTACGCGACGGCCCGCACACGATATGGAGAAAACGATGGAGAGCCGGTCGATCACCTTGCGTCACAGCCTCTACGGCGCCCTGGCATTCACCCTGCTGGCCGGCTCGTGGCTGTGGATCTTCGACTATCTCGTCACCGACCGACTGGACCTTGACCGGGACGCACTGATCGTCGTCCTCCGGGTGAAATCGATCACGACCATCGTCTTCCAGACGCTGCTGGTCGGTGCGCTGATCTCCGTGTTTGCCCGCCGTGCCGACACCGCGGCCGGCGGGGTATGCCACGCCGGGACGGCCGCGGCCGGGGCAACGAGCGCCCCCGTTGCACACCGGCCGTTCCATCCGACGGAAATCGACAACGGGGCGCATTGGCGATATTCGCTGGACCCCCCCTACGGCCCAGACAGCAACGACGACTCAGCAGGCCAGGGCGTCGAGACGGACCGTGGCCCAGGACTGAAGGCAATTGGATGGCGATGATCCGGGGGCACCAAGTGCGACAGAGGCCTCGTCAGTAACGGAGTCGCTCTCACTCCCGTACGCGGTCCTAGAAGGCAACGGGCGAACGCCGCCCCTTACCGGCCATCCCGGTGCCGGACCCGCCATGTCAGCCAGCCGTTCAGGCAGACCAGTGCGAGGACGATCAGGGGCGGGACACTGTGGGCATATTCGCCGTGGGACAGCACGGTGCCGGCGGCAGCGGCCATGACCCCGGCCGCCAGCACGCTGCCGGCAAGGCGCGAGGCGGGCACGGCGATCAGCACCGCCGCGATCCATTCCGCCATGCCGGTCACGTAGTGGAACCAGCCCGGATACCCCCAGCGCTGGTAATCGTCGAGGATTTCCGGTGATGCGAAGACGTTGAGCGTTCCACCCAGAACGAAGAACGGGGCCAGCAGGCCCGCGTAGATATGCCGCCAGGGAAGGGCCTTCATGTCGTGTCTCTCCTTATCGACACATGAATGATGTCGTGTGCGGGCGAGGCCGACTCCGCGCCGTCCTGTCGTCATCCATCGGGATCGCCCGCGCGCCCGCAGGGGCGCCGCCGTCGGACATCCGCTGCCCGGTCCCTGACAGGTCGGCGGGCCAGCGCCGCCGGTTCACTCGTTGACCGGACAGGTTCTCAGGACGTGGCGGGCGGGGGAAGGGAAGGCGACAGGCAACGGCCGGGCCGGTGACCCGGGCCTCGCCGTGCGGGCCCGGGCGAGACGTTCACACATCCCGCCGGATTCCCGCGGTGCGGCAGGGCGCGCGCCGTTCGGCGGCGAGCTATTCCGTCTCCTCGGCACGTCTGCGCAGTTTCGCGAGGAGGTTGAGCAGGGTTTCCCGTTCCGCCTCGCTGAGCGTCGCCGTGAAGCCGTCGTTGACCCGGTCCGCGACCGGCCGGACCTCTCTCAGTCGCGTCGCCCCCGCGGCGGTCAGGTGAACGCGCTTCTGCCGCGCGTCGCCCGGGTCGGCCCGGCGCGCGATCAGGCCGCGGCGCTCCATGCGGTTGAGCATCTCGGCGAGCGTGGCCTTGGACGTGGCGCTCGCGCGACTGAGTGCCGCCTGGTCCAGCTCGCCCCCCCGGTCCAGGGCCTCGAGCACCGCGAACTGAGGCTTCGTCATGTCCGGCACCTGCTCCGCCCAGCGGGCCGTGTGCGTCTGCAGGATCACCCGCAACACGTGGAAGAGCGTGCGCTCGAACATCGCCATCGTGACCCGTTTATCGTTCGTATAGGAACAGTATTGCACGCCGCTTCGCCGTGGGCCTAAACTGGAATTAGATCGTATACGAACGATTTGTCGGGCAACCAGTCCGCCTCCTCCGTCACGGGACGGGGTGGGCGGCCCACCGGGACGGGCCATCGAACGGCAGCGCACGTCCCGCCCCCCCAGTCAGCAAGGAGGTCCCACCGTGGCATTCGATGATCTCAGATCGTTCCTGACGGCGCTCGAAGAGCACGGACAGCTCCTGCGGATCACCGACGAGGTCCTCCCCGAGCCCGATCTCGCGGCGGCGGCGAATGCCGCGGGACGTATCGGCGAGAAGGCCCCGGGGCTGTATTTCGACAATATCGCGGGCTTCACGAAGGCGAAGGTCGCACTCAACACGCTGGGATCGTGGCCCAACCACGCGATCGCCATGGGGCTCCCGCCGCTGACGCCGACGAGGCAGCAGGTGGACGAGTTCATTCGCCGGTGGGATACGTTTCCCGTCTCGCCGGAGCACCGCGACGACCCGCCCTGGGCGGAGAACAGTGTTGCGGGTGACGCCGTCAACCTGTTCGACATCCTGCCCTTCTTCCGTCTGAATGACGGTGACGGCAGTTACTATATCGACAAGGCGGCGGTGGTTTCGCGGGACCCGGATGACCCGGAGAGCTTCGACAAGCAGAACGTCGGCATCTACCGCATGCAGGTTAAGGGCAAACGCCGCCTCGCGATCCAGCCGGTGCCGGTGCATGACATCGCGATCCATCTGCGCACGGCGGAAGAACGCGGCGAGGATCTGCCGGTGGCGATCACGATCGGCAACGACCCGATCATCACGCTGATGGCGTCCACGCCGCTGCGCTACGACCAGTCGGAATACGAAATGGCCGGCGCGCTGCGCGAGGCGGGCTATCCGGTCGCCGCGGCACCGCTGACCGGTTTCGACGTGCCGTGGGGCTCGGAGGTCGTGATCGAGGGCGTGATCGAAGGCCGCGAGCGCGAGCTCGAGGGCCCGTTCGGCGAGTTCACCGGCAACTATTCCGGCGGCCACAGCATGCCGGTGATCCGCGTCGACCGCGTTTCCTTCCGTACCGATCCGATCTTCGAATCGCTGTATCTCGGTATGCCCTGGACCGAGGTCGACTACCTGATCGGGCCCGCGACCTGCGTGCCGATCTACAAGCAGCTCAAGGCCGAATTCCCGGAGGTCGAGGCGGTCAACGCCATGTATACCCATGGGCTGCTCGCCATCATTTCGACGGCGAAACGCTACGGCGGCTTCGCCAAGGCCGTCGGCACGCGCGCCATGACGACGCCCCACGGGCTCGGGTATCTCAAGATGATCATCATGGTCGACGAGGACGTGGACCCGTTCAACCTGCCGCAGGTGATGTGGGCCCTGTCGACCAAGGTGAATCCCGCCGGGGATATCGTGCAGCTGCCGAACATGTCGGTCGTCGCCCTCGATCCGGGCTCCTCGCCCGCGGGCATCACCGACAAGCTGGTAATCGACGCGACCACCCCTGTCTCCCCGGACCGGCGTGGCAATTACGGCATGCCGGTCAAGGACCTGCCGGAGACGGCGGAATGGATTACCCGTCTACAGAACCTGATCGCGGAGGGAAACTGAACCATGAGCGAAGAAACCGGCAGCATCTGTCCCCGCTGCGGCGCCGGGGGCGTCGACGTCCTGTTCGAGAGCCCGGTTACCGGCGTCTGGGAGGTGCGGCAATGCGACACCTGCCTGTACACCTGGCGTACGAGCGAACCCCCGCGCCGCTCTGACCGCGCCCATTACCCCGACGCCTTCCGCATGACGGAGGCCGACATGAACCACGCCGAGGCGATCCCGACGGTCCCGCCGCTGAAGGTGTCGGACCGGGAGTGACGTCCCGCGGGCGGTGACGGCCGTACGCCGGGCGGAGAAGACGATCCCGCCGCCTCGTGGCACGCGCGGTATCACGCCGTCGCGCGGTGACGGCCGCCCGTGTAAGGGGGCGTTTGCGCCGGGATCGCATCGGCGCGGGCAAAAGGCGACGCCCCCGGGCAGGCCGGCTCCGATTACACCGGGGAAGGACATCGGCGGCGCTCAGGCTGGTGAGCCGGCTCCGGACCCCCTGTCACACTGTCCGGCCACGCGGACGCGACGGGGCTTTCGTGCTGAATGTCCGGGCCTGTGGATGTACGATACGGCCATGATGCCGTCAGAACCCGCCCGCGCCGGCGAATACCGCCGTGCCCGGGGACGCCCGTGACACTGACCACGACGGCTCCCGATACGACGGCAAGTGCTACGGGCACCGGTCTGTAGCACCGCCGGCGCATCGGGGGGCGACACGCTCAACGTAACCCGCTGATACGACGATGCCGACTCACTGCATCCACGACAGTCGACCTGAACGCACCGATGGCGCCAGAGACCGCGCCACTACGCGGTTTCAGCCGGACCGGCGC
Organism: Arhodomonas sp. KWT; assembly: GCF_010993615.1. NCBI lineage: Bacteria > Pseudomonadati > Pseudomonadota > Gammaproteobacteria > Chromatiales > Ectothiorhodospiraceae > Arhodomonas > Arhodomonas sp. KWT. The sequence continues at coordinate 37,925 of NZ_WNXE01000008.1, forward strand.
CTGTCCGTGGCGCCCATGATGGACTGGACCGACCGGCACTACCGCTACCTCATGCGGCTGATCACCGGCCGGACCCTGCTGTACACGGAGATGGTCCCGGCACAGGCGCTGTGGCACGGCCGCGCCGAGCGCTTCCTGCGCTTCGACGCCTGCGAGCACCCGGTCGCGCTTCAGGTCGGCGGTGCCGATCCCGAACAGCTCGCCCATGCCGCAGCGCTCGCCGAACGGTGGGGCTACGACCAGGTCGATCTGAACTGCGGCTGCCCCAGCGACCGAGTCCAGTCCGGGCGCTTCGGCGCCTGCCTGATGGCCGAGCCGGCACTGGTCGCCGACATGGTCGCGGCGATGCGCGCGGCGACACGGCTGCCGGTGACGGTGAAGACACGCATCGGTATCGATCACCAGGACAGCGAGGCCTTCCTGGCGCGTTTCGTCGAGACCGTCGCGGGCGCCGGCTGCAGCTCGTTCACGATCCACGCCCGAAAGGCCTGGCTGAAGGGGTTGAGCCCGAAGGAGAACCGCAACATCCCGCCGCTGGACTATGACCGGGTCGAGCGGCTGCACGCGGCGTTCCCCGGGGTGGAGGTCGTGCTGAACGGCGGGGTCATGGACCTGGACGAGGCCGAGGCGCTGCTGGCGCGCTTCGACGGGGTGATGATCGGCCGGGCCGCCTACCAGACGCCCTTCGTTCTCGCCGAGGCGGACCGCCGGGTGTTCGGCGAGGCAACGCCGCTACCGGACCGGGTCGCCGTGGTCGAGGCCTACATGGACTACGTCGCCCGCGAGATCGCGGCGGGCGAGCGCCTCTCGCGGATGACCCGCCACCTGGTCGGCCTGTTCCAGGGCCTGCCCGGCGCCCGGGCCTGGCGCCGTCATCTCAGCGAGCACGGGCCGCGGCACGACGCCGACGCCACCGTGATCGCCGACGCCCTGGAGCACGTCGCCGGCGCCGCCGCCTGAGTCAGTCCCCGAGGCCGAAGAACGCGCGGGCGTTGCGCGTGGTCGCCTCGGCCAGCGCCTCCGCGCTCTCGCCGCGCAGTTCGGCGATGCGCCGGGCGATGTGGACGAGAAAGGCCGGCTCGTTGCGCCCGTGAGGCGGTTTCGGCCGCAGGTCCCGGGGCGGCAGGAACGGGGCATCCGTCTCCACCATCAGTCGGTCCCCCGGGATATCGCCGAGGCTCTCCCGCAGCGCGCTCCCGCGGCGCTCGTCGCAGACCCAGCCGGTGACCCCGATGTGGCAGTCCAGGTCGAGCAGGGGATGGAGCACGTCCCGGCCGTCGGTGAAACAGTGCACCACCGCCCCGGGGAGGGCGTCGCGGTAGTCGGCCAGGATCGCGGTAAAGCGCTCGGCGGCGTCGCGCTGGTGCAGGAAGACCGGCAGCCCGAGCTCGGCGGCGAGCTCCAGCTGCGCGGCGAAGGCCTTTTCCTGCGCCGGGCGTGGCGAGAAGTCCCGGTTGAAGTCCAGCCCGGTCTCGCCGATGGCCACGGTCTTCGACCGGCCGGCGAGGGCGCGGACCGCGGCCGCGGTGTCCGCGTCCCAGTCCGAGGCGTGATGGGGATGGACGCCGGCGGTATTCACGCAGTCCACCGTCTCCGCGGCCAGCGCCGCCGCGGCCTCAGAGCCCGCCATGTCGACACCCGTGAGCACCATGGCCTCAACCCCCGCCGCCCGGGCCCGTTCCATCACCGCATCGCGATCCGCGGCGAAGCGTCGGTGGGTGAGGTTGACCCCGATGTCCACCAGGGGGCGGAGTTGATCCATGGCGCGCTCCCGTTTCAAATGATGGCCCGGATGGTAACGCGGCGGCACCGGCGGTGTCGCCGCGACCCCGTGATACCCCTGTGGAGGGCGTGATGAACGAGCCGCTGGACTGGAATGCGATCCCGATGGAGTGGGTCGGCGACTACGTCGGCCGGCGGGCCGCGCTCACCCCGGACCGGTGTGCGCTGATCGAGGCGGAGACCGGCCGGCACTGGCGTTACGACGAGCTCGACGCCGCCGTGGCCCGCACCGCGCACTGGCTCACGGATACCCTCGGCGTCGGCCGGGGCGAGCGCCTGGGGCTGGTGACCCGCAATACGATCGAGGCTGTGCGGATCTATCTCGCCTGCGGGCGCGCCGGGATCGTGCTCGTGCCCCTCAGTCACCGTCTCGCCGCCGCCGAGATGACGGCACTCGTGCGCCGCAGCGGCGCCCGGGCGGTACTCGTCGATCCTGCCCTGGCCGATGCCGTCGCCGGGGTCGGCACGGACGGCGTCGACTGGCACCGGCTGGACGCGGATGCCGTCGCGGCCCAGGACGCCATGCCCGCGTCGCCCTCCGGGAATGTGGCCTTGGCGCTCAACGAGCCGTTCCTGTACGTGCACACCGGCGGCAGCACCGGCGTGCCCAAGCTCTGCATCGTCTCCCACCGGCAGATGACCTGGAACGCCCTGGAGCTCATCGCTGCCAGCCCGGCCGGCCTGGGCGAGCGCCGCGAGCTGCTGCTGTTCCCGCTCTATCACGTCGGCGGCTGGAACACGGTGACCCCGATCCTCCACGCCGGCGGCTGCGTGGTGCTGCTGCCCGCCTTCGATCCGGCCGCGGTACTCGACGCGGTCGCGGCGCACCGCGTGAACCACTTCGGCGCCGTGGAGGCGATGCTCCGTGCGATCAGCGCGACCCCCGGATTCCCCGATGCCGACCTGTCGTCGCTGGCCGGAATCACCACGGCGGGCGCGCCCTGCAGCGACGCGGCGATGGCGCCGTTCCGCGAGCGCGGGATCCCCGTGGGCCAGAGCTACGGCCAGACCGAGGCCGGGCCGTCGAACTTCATCCACCTCGGCCGCGGCGACGACCCGGAGGCGCTGGTCCGTCACTCGGGGAGCGTGGGCACCGCCTTCCCGCACTGTGACTACCGCATCGTCGCCGACGACGGCACCCCGGCGCCGCGGGGCGGGGCAGGGGAGCTGTGGCTGCGCAGCCCCCATGCGTTCGACGGCTACGTCGACGACCCGGAGCGCACCGCGGCCGTTCTCGACGCCGACGGCTGGGTCCACACCGGCGATCTCGCCCGCGAGGACGAGACCGGGCGTGTCACCATCGTTGGCCGCGTGGATAATGTGTTCGTGAGCGGCGGCGAGAACATCGCTCCGGAGGAGATCGAGACCGCGCTCCTCGCCCACGAGGCCATCGCGGAGGCAGGGGTCTACCCGGCCGCGGACCCGCGCTGGGGCGCAGTCCCGGTGGCGGTGCTCGTGCCGGCCGCCGGGACGAGCCTGCCGGACGCCGAGTCTCTGGGCGAGTGGCTGTCCGCCCGGCTCGCGCGCTTCAAACACCCGAGGCGCTACATCCGGGCACAGTCGCTGCCGCGTACCGGCACCGGAAAGATCGACCGTGGCGCGCTGGCCCGCGCCGGCGGCTCGTGATCGCCTCACCGCCCGCCACGGCGGGCCGACAACCAACGGACGGACCATGACTCACGCACGCGTACTCATCGTTGCCGGTTCCGACTCCGGCGGCGGCGCCGGCATCCAGGCCGACATCAAGGCCGTCACCGCCCTGCGTGGCTATGCCATGACGGCGATCACCGCGCTGACGGCGCAGAACACCCTCGGCGTCCAGGACGTCTTTCCGATACCGTCGGCATTCATCGCCGAGCAGATGCGCTCCGTGCTGGGCGACATCGGCGCCGACTGCATCAAGACGGGCATGCTCCACGACGCCCCCGTCATCGAAACGGTAGCGGAGATGCTAGAATCGATGGCGCCGGCGGTGCCCCTGGTCGTGGACCCGGTGATGGTCGCCCAGAGCGGGGACCGCCTGCTGCAGACCGCCGCGGTGGAGGCATTGCGCACGCGGCTGGTGCCGCGGGCGAGCCTCGTCACGCCCAACATCCCGGAGGCGGAGGTGCTGCTGGAGCGCCGGATACACGACGAGGCCGACCAGATCGCCGCCGCCGAGGCCCTGCTGGCGCTGGGATGCGGTGCGGTGCTGGTGAAGGGCGGGCACGCGGCCGGCGAGACCATCACCGACGTCCTCGCCACGCCGACGGGCACCGAGTGCCTGCGCCAGCCCCGGATCGCGACGGAGTGCACCCACGGCACCGGCTGCACGCTGGCCTCGGCGATCGCCGCCGGGGTCGCCCGGGGGATGGATCTCGCCGCCGCGGTCGCCCGCGCGCGACGCTACCTCCAGCGTGCCCTGGTCACGGCGACGCCGCTTGGCGGCGGTCACGGCCCAGTGAACCACATCCACACGGTTTCGGAGTTCGACGGGAATAGCGCATGATCCGGCTGTCCACCAAGAGCCGCTACGCGGTGAGCGCGCTGATGCATCTGGCCATCCACGGCGGCAAGACACCGGTGCCGCTGGCCGAGATCTCGGTATGCCAGGGGATATCGGTGTCCTACGTGGACCAGATCTTCACCCGCCTGCGTCACGCCGGGCTGGTGCAGGGCGTGCCCGGCCCCGGGGGCGGTTACCGCCTGACCCGCGATCCGGCGGAGCTCGGCGTCGGCGAGATCATTCGCGTGATGGAGGCCGACGGCCGCGGCGGCCCCCGCGGTGGCAGCGCGCTCACCCGCGCGCTGTGGGACAACCTCTCCCGGCGCCTGGACGCCTACCTGGACGACATCCGCCTCGCAGACTTCGTGCAGCGTCCGCAGATCCGCGAGGCCCTGGCCCGGCAGTACGCCGGCGGACAGTGGCGCTGCGACGTCTGCGGGGCGCTGGCGCACCGCAGCGCGCCGGCGGCGGAGGGCTACCGGGCGTGACCTACGTCGTCACCGAGCCCTGCATCCGCTGCAAGTACACGGACTGCGTCGAGGTCTGCCCGGTGGACTGCTTCCACGAGGGACCGAACTTCCTCGTGATCGACCCGCAGGAGTGCATCGACTGCGCGCTGTGCGAGTTCGAATGTCCGGTGGACGCCATCCACGCGGACGACCGCGTGCCGGCCGGCCAGGCGCATTTTCTGGAGATCAATGCCCGTCTCGCCGGGCAGTGGCCGGTGATCACGTCGATGAAGGCGCCGCCGGCGGACGCCGACGACTGGGCGGCGGTCACCGCCAAGCTCGATCAGCTCGAGGAATGAGCGCCGCGCCCGTAGCGCCGGGCGACGTAGTCCTCCACCAGCTCGACGAACTCCTCGCCGATGCGCTCGCCCTTGAGGGTGACGGTCTTCTCGCCGTCCTCGTAGACCGGGGCCACGGGCTTCTCGCCGGTGCCGGGCAGGCTGATGCCGAGGTTGGCATTGCGGCTCTCGCCGGGGCCGTTGACCACGCAGCCCATCACCGCGAGGGTCATGTTCTCGACACCGGGATAGTGGTTCCGCCACTCCGGCATGCGCTCGCGGACGTGATTCTGGATCTGCTCGGCAAGCTCCTGGAAGAAGGTGCTCGTGGTCCGCCCGCAGCCGGGGCAGGCGGTGACCAGCGGGGTGAATGCCCGCATGCCCATGGTCTGGAGCAGCTCCTGGGCGACCACCACCTCCCGGGTCCGGGACTCGCCGGGCTCGGGGGTGAGCGAGATGCGGATGGTGTCGCCGATGCCTTCCTGCAGGAGCACCGCCAGCGCCGCCGACGATGCCACGATGCCCTTGGAACCCATGCCGGCCTCCGTCAGGCCGAGATGCAGCGGGTAGTCGCAGCGCGCGGCGAGATCGCGATAGACCGTGATGAGGTCCTGCACCACGCTCATCTTGCACGAGAGGATGATGCGGTCGTGGGGCAGCCCCAGGGCCTCGGCCTTCTCGGCGGAGTCCAGCGCCGAGCGCACCACCGCCTGCTTCATCACGCTCGCCGGCGGGGCGGGCTCGGCCTGGCGCGCGTTCTCGTCCATCATCCGGGCCAGCAGGTCCTGGTCCAGGCTGCCCCAGTTCACGCCGATGCGTACCGGCTTGTCGAGGTCCCGGGCGATATCGATCATGGTCGCGAACTGCGGGTCGCGCCGGCGGCCCTTGCCGACGTTGCCCGGATTGATGCGCAACTTCGCCAGCGCCGCCGCGCAGTCCGGGTAGGCGGTGAGCAGACGGTGACCGTTGAAGTGGAAGTCCCCGACCAGGGGCACGTCCACACCCATGTCGTCGAGCCGGCGGCGGATCGCCGGCACCGCCGCGGCCGCGGCCTCGTTGTTGACGGTGATGCGCACCAGCTCCGAGCCGGCCCGCGCCAGGTCCGCGACCTGGACCGCCGTGCCGACCTCGTCGGCGGTATCGGTGTTGGTCATGGACTGAACGACGACGGGGGCATCGCCGCCGACGGTGACGCCGCCGACGTCGACGGGCACGCTGTGGCGCCGGTTAATCACGGATTCGGACATGGGACCTGGGTGTTCACGCATGCAGCGGGTGTAAGTCGGCCATGATACTAACCCGCTCGTGGGTAATACCACCTCTTCGCGTGCACGCACGCACCATGCACACGGCGCGGCGTGACGCCGGACGCAGACCCCGGACACGCCGCCAGAGCGCGGCCGTGCCGTACGCGACGGCGATGCCCACTGCTACACTGCATGCCTCGCGCCCACGGGCGCACGTCACGGAACGGAAGGATGGCGTTAGCTATGTCCGCGTCAGTCAGGCATCCGCTGCCGGGACGCCGCCTCGGTGTCCTCCTCGTGCTCATCGCGGCCGTGGCCACCGGCTGTACGGCCCTGCCGGTGGGGCAGGGCGGCGACAAGGCCGCGGCGGATCGTGCCTACGATGCCGGCCGCTACCGGGACGCCGCCAGCCGCTACCAGCACTACCTTGAAAGCGCACCCCGGGACCCGCATGCCTGGTACCGACTCGGTAACGCACGGGTCGAGCTCGGCCGGCTGCGCCCGGCGGAGACGGCCTTCTACCGGGCGCTGGACGCCGACCCGGCGATGGCCCGGGCCCGCCACAACCTGGGACTGGTACAGCTCCGGCTCGCCTGGCGCTCGCTGGTGGAGGCCCATTCGCGCCTGCCCGCGGATGCCGCCCGGGACAAGCGAACCGCCGCACTCGCCGCCTGCCTGCTCCAGGGGCTGGGGACCTGGCAGGGGCCCGGGCAGTGTCCACAACGCACAGATAACGAGGACGAGCCATGATCGACTGCTACAGCTGGCCGACACCCAACGGCCACAAGGTGCATATCGCACTGGAGGAAATGGGCCTGGACTACCGCGTCCACGGCGTGAACATCGGCAAGGGCGATCAGTTCGAGCCGGAGTTCCTGCGCATCAGCCCGAACAACAAGATCCCCGCCATCGTCGACGACGACGGACCGGAAGGCGGGCCGATCAGCGTCTTCGAGTCCGGTGCGATCCTGTTCTACCTCGCCGAGAAGACCGGGGAGTTCCTGCCGGCGAACGGCGAGGCCCGCTACCAGGTCATGGAGTGGCTGATGTTCCAGATGGGCGGGCTCGGCCCGATGCTCGGCCAGGCGCATCACTTCCGCAACTACGCGCCCAAGCACATTCAGTACGCCTACGACCGCTACACCAACGAGACGTCCCGGCTGTACCGGGTCATGGACCGCCGTCTCGGCGAGAGCGAGTGGCTGGCCGGCGGTGAGTACAGCATCGCCGACATCGCGGCCTATCCCTGGATCCGGCCCCACGCGAACCAGGGCCAGGACCTCACCGACTATCCGAACCTCAAGCGCTGGTACGACACCATCGAGGCCCGCCCGGCCGTGCAGCGCGGCGTGGCGGTACTCGCCGACGCCCGCCAGAACGGCTTCGACGAGGAGGCCAAGCGGCTGCTCTTCGGTGCCGGCCAGTACCAGCGCCGCTGAGATGCGGGCGCCTCAGGCGCCCCCGTCCTTCGACGGCGGTCGCAGGCCGGCCTCGATGAAGTCGAGGACGGTCTCGATCGCCGACTCCTCCGGCATCTCGCCTTCCCAGGTGGCATAGCGCTTGCCGAAGAAGTAGGTCATGCCGATCAGTGCCCAGGCGAGGGCCCGGGGGTCGCCCTGGCGCACCTCGCCGCGGGCCTGGGCCTCGGCGATGCCGCGCTCGTAACCGGCGAGCAGGGTCTCGTAGTAGCGCTGGTGCACGTCCGGGTCCACGAACTGGGACTGCATGACGATGCGGTAGAGGTTCTTGTGCGCGAGCGCGAAACGCAGGAACTGCCGGAAGCCCGTGCGCTCCACCTCGATGCGGTCGCTGCAGCCCCGGACCGCCTCGCTCTGGGACCGGCGGAGCTCGCGGCTCATGTGCTCCACCAGGGCCCGGAGGATGGCCTCCTTGGACGAGAAGTAGATGTAGAACGTGCCCTGGGCGACGCCGGCGCGGTGGGTGATGTTGCTGATCGAGGCGCTGTGAAACCCCTTCTCGCCGAACTCCTCCTCGGCTGCATCGAGCAGCTTCTGGCGCGTTCGCTCCCCACGGGCGGTGGCGGGTGTTACCGGTTTTGCCACGAACTGCCTCTCCTTCTTGTGTCTGACTGGCCGATCTCCGGGGCGCCCGGCGGCGCCCCGCATTCCCCGGCAGGGCACTGCGTCCCTGCACCGGCGCCGGCGCGGCACATGCACACCGGCACCGATATCGTCCTCGTGCGCCGACGCAGGCCCTCCATCGAGGTCCGACGCGGCCGGCGCACTCCGGCCGTATTCTGGCGTCGGCGGCCGGGGGCGTCCATACTCGCTCCTCGCAGAGCAGGAAGACCAGAATGCCGCAACATCCCGTAGACCGTTTGATCGAGATCATGGCCGCCCTGCGTAACCCCGACGGCGGCTGTCCATGGGACCTGGAGCAGGACTGGCAGAGCATCGTGCCGCACACCCTCGAGGAGGCCTACGAGGTGGCCGACACCATCGAGCGGGGCGACTACGATCATCTGCGCGACGAGCTCGGGGATCTGCTCTTCCAGGTCGTCTACTACGCCCGCTTCGCCGCCGAGGAGGGGCGTTTCGATTTCCACGATGTCGCCAGTGCCATCGCGGACAAGATCGTGCGCCGCCACCCCCACGTCTTCGGCGAGGCGGAGGAACGCGACGCGGACAGCCAGACCCGCGCCTGGGAGGCGATCAAGGCAGCGGAGCGGGCCCAGCGTGCCGACGGCGAGGGGCGTGAGCCGGGGCTGCTGGACGACGTCCCGCGCACGCTCCCGGCGCTCAGCCGAAGCATCAAGCTCCAGAAACGTGCCGCCCGGGTCGGCTTCGACTGGGAGGAGCCGCGGCCGGTGATCGCCAAGCTCCGCGAGGAGCTCGCCGAGCTGGAGGAGGCCATGGCCAGCGGCGACGGCGAGCACATTCACGAGGAGTACGGCGATCTGCTGTTCGCCTGCGCGAATCTCGGTCGCCACCTCGGCAGTGATCCCGAGCAGGCGCTACGGGCCGCCAACGACAAGTTCGAGCGCCGTTTCCGCGGTCTGGAATCCGTGCTGGCGAAAGCCGGACGGCAGCCCGGGGACTGCGATTTCGACACCCTGGAGGCCGCCTACCAGCAGGCCAAGGCGCGGGACAACGCGGCCGGCGCCGGGGACTGATCCCGCCGGCGCATACGCGGCCCTGCGGCCTGGCCCCTCGGCACCGGGACATACAGGGTCCGCCGCTCGAGGCGGTCGACATCGCCGGCACCGCGGGACGGGATGTTGGCTGCCAGAAGCAGCCAATCTACGGGAACCGTCGCCTGGCCGTGCAACCCCGAGACATACGAGATCGTCGCGGACGGCCACCCGGGCGGGTAGGTCGTGCACGACCGTAGGCCGTGTGCGACACCGCTGGGACCGGCCCGGAATGTCGCACGCCTTATGGCGCACGACCTACCCGAACGTCCATCCTCTATCCCGGAGCAGCTCGGGCAGGTCGTGCACGGCCGCGGGCCGTGTGCGACGCTGTCGGGACCCGTCCGGGATGTCACACGCCTGCGGTGCACGACCTGCCCGAACGTCCATCCGCCCCCCGGACCAGGATCAACGTCCCTGGTTGTTCACACGGACCTGCTGGCAACGTCGGCCGGGTTGCCCCTCCGCTCTCCCGGGGAGGTGGCGAGTGAACAACCTGCCGGAAGATCACAGCTGGTCGTGATCTTCCAGCAGCAGCACGTGCAGCCGCCGTGGTCCATGCGCCCCGAGCTCGATGGTCTGCTCCACATCCCCGGTGCGCGACGGCCCGGTGATGAAGTTCACCGTCCGGGGCAGATCGCCGTCGGCGTGCAGCCGCGCCCAGGCAGTCTCCATGTAGTCCACGACGTCGCCGGCCCGTAGCACCACGACGTGATGCTCGGGGAGGAAGTTCAGGCTCGTGGGGTTGTCCGGCCCGGAGCGGAGGACCAGCGTCCCGGTCTCCGCGATGCCCGCCACCGCCACGGTCACCGACGCCGGTGCCGTATGCACGCCGTCGATCCCGTCGGCCACGGCCACTTCCTGCGGCCATTCCAGCCCGGCGAGGAGCGGGTCGGCACCGAGCTGTACCGGCCCGCCGGGCGCCCCGGCATCGAGCAGCACCCGGGCCACCGCCGCGGGGATATCCGCGGGGGAGGCGATCCGCTCCGAGGTGGCCGCCGCGGCCTCCAGGCGCGTGAGCAGCCGCGTGACGTCGTCGCCGCTCCACTCCGGGCGCGGTGCGGGTGCCGCCATCAGCGCCCGGCGTTCCGCCCCGATGGCCTCCGGATCGGGGCTCGCCTCGCGACCGAGGGCGCGGCGAATGGTGGCGAAGAACCGCTGTGCCGTGTCGCTCATGCGTCCTCCTTGCGCTTCGCCCGCCAGGCCGCCTGGAACGTCGTACCCGACGGCAGGGGCAGATCGCGGGCGTCCGTCCAGCCGCCGGCCAGGGGCATGCGCCGCGCGGCACCGCCGCGGCGGCCGCCGAGCCAGCGCAGCACCCGGACGCCGATTCGTGCGAGGGGGTGATACAGGCGCGGACGCCGCGCCACCCAGCCCCAGGCCTGCAGCGCCCAACGGGTCGTCCGCTGCCCCAGGTGGGCGTCGAACTGCCAGTCCCGCAGGTGGCGGATGAGGTCGGGCAGGGGGATCTTCACCGGGCAGACGCTGCCGCAGCGCCCGTTCAGGGTGCAGGCGTTGGGCAGGTCCACGGTACCGTCCAGACCACGGAACATCGGTGTGAGCACCTGGCCCATGGGGCCGGGGTAGACCCAGCCGTAGGTATGGCCGCCCACGGCGCCGTAGACCGGGCAGTGGTTCATGCACGCACCGCAGCGGATGCAGCGGAGCATGGAGCGGAACTCGTTGCCGAGCATGCCCGTGCGGCCGTTGTCGAGGAGGACCACGTGGTACTCGTCCGGGCCGTCGGGATCGTCCGGGCGCCGCCCGCCGGTGAGGAAGGTCGTGTAGGCGCTCATGTCCTGGCCGGTGGCGCTGCGCCCGAGCAGGCGCAGCATCGTCGAGGCCTCCTCGGTACCGGGCACGAGCTTCTCGATGCCTGCAATGACAATGTGCACCCGGGGCAGGGTGGTGCCGAGATCGGCATTGCCCTCGTTGGTGACCAGCGTCACCGTGCCGGTGTCGGCGATCAGGAAGTTCGCGCCGCTGATGTCGACGTCCGCCTCCAGGAAACGCTCGCGCAGCACCTGCCGTGCCTCGGCCACCAGCTCCGGGGCCGGGCGCAGCGGGCCGTCGATGCGGTGATGGTGATGCTCGTCGAACAGCCGCGTGATCTCCGCCCGGGTCTTGTGTACCGCCGGCGCGATGATGTGGCTCGGCGGCTCCTTCGCGAGCTGGATGATGTACTCGCCGAGGTCCGTCTCCACGAGCTCGTGCTCGCGCTCCAGGGCCTCGTTGAGCGAGATCTCCTCGCCCGCCATGGTCTTGGACTTGATCACCCGCCGGGCGCCGGCGTCGCGGCAGATGCCGAGGATGATCTCGCGGGCCGCCGCGTCGTCGCCGGCATAGTGCACCTGGCCGCCGCGCTCGCTGACGTTCGCGGTAAAGCGGGCGAGGTAGTGGTCCAGGTTCGCCAGGGTGTGGTCCTTGATCGCCGCGCCGCGCTCGCGCAGCGCCTCGAAGTCCGGAAAGGCCTCGACCGCGCCGGCGCGCTTGGTGACGAATCCGCCCTTGGCCGAGGCCAGGGCGGTACGCAGGTTGTCGTCGGCGAGGGCGGCGCGCGCATTCGCCTTGAACGTGTGGGTCCGGGCCTCCATCAGCCGTCCTCCTCGCCGATGGCCGGCGCGTCGCCCATGTCCGCGAGGACCTCGGCGGCGTGATAGACGCGCACGCCGGAGCCGCGCCGCCGCAGCCGCCCGGCGATGTTCATCAGGCAGCCGAGATCGCCGGCGAGCACGGTCTCTGCGCCGCTCTCCTCGATGCGCGTGCTCTTGTCGTCCACCAGGCGCTCGGAGATCTCCGGGTACTTCACGCAGAACGTCCCGCCGAAGCCGCAGCAGACCTCGGTGTCCGTCATCTCCGTGATCGTGAGCCCCTCCACGCTGCCCAGCAGCGTCCGCGGCTGGGCCTTCACGCCCAGCTGGCGCAGCCCGGAGCAGCTGTCGTGATAGGTGGCGTTCGCCGGGAAGCGCGCCGTCACGCCGCTCATGCCCCGCACGTCGACGAGGAAGGCAAACAGCTCCCAGCTGCGTGCCGCCAGGGCCTCCGCGCGCTCACGCCAGGGATCGTCGTCCTCGAAGAGCTCCGGGTACTTGCGGAGCTGGCCGATGCACGAGCCGGAGGGGCCGACCACGTAGTCACAGTCCTCGAACACCTCGATGGTCTGGCGCGCCAGTGCCCGGGTATCGTCGAGGTCGCCGCTGTTGTAGGCCGGCTGGCCGCAGCAGGTCTGGCCTTCGGGCACCTCCACGGTGCAGCCTGCCTGCTCGAGCAGCCGGACCGAGGCGAAACCGACACGGGGGCGGAACAGATCCACGAGGCAGGTCACGAACAGCCCGACCCGGGGCCGTCCGCTTGTCGTCGCTTCAGTCATGTTGTCACAACCGGGGCCGTCGTTTTTGGTCAGACCACGTTACCCGCGGGGGGCGGAAAGCTCAACCGGCCGGCGACCGTTTGAAAACCGCGGTATCCACCCCACGTCGGGGATAACAGCGATACACACATTACCGCTTTCCATCCGTGATCAGGGAGAACGCATCATGGCACTCAGCGAGCAGAGCTGCACCCCCTGCCGCGGCGGAACCCCGCCGATGTCCCGCGACGAGGCGGAACGCCATCTCGGTCAGCTCCCCGAATGGCAGCTCCACGACGAACCGATGCGCATCACCCGGGCGTTCCGCTTCGGCGACTTCGCCGCCGCACTGGCCTTCGTCAACCAGGTCGGCGAGCTCGCCGAGGAGGAACAGCATCACCCGGAGATCCACTTCGGCTGGGGGCACGTCGAGGTCGAGATCTGGACGCACAAGATCCAGGGCCTGCACGAAAACGACTTCATCCTCGCCGCGAAGATCGACCGGCTGATCTAACTGTGAAGTCTCAGGGGTTGTCCACCGGCTGGTGCGGAATCAGCGCGAGCGGATCGGCATCCTCAAGGCCTTCGGTTATCGCGATGTCACCATCGCGATGCACTACGCCTGCCGGCTTCACCGGCAGGCCTGCGCCCCGGCACAGAGCCTGGATATCGCGCGCGGTGCTGCACAACGGTGAGGGCGCCCGGGGCGGGAGGTCGGCGAACGCGTGGTGATCCACCCGGACGCGACCCTGGTGGATGGCGGCCGCATCCGCGAGCGCGCCGGCGGCTGAGGCCGGCGCCGTTCGCCTATTCCCGGCGCCACTCCCCCGAGCGCCCGCCCGCCTTGTACACGAGCCCGACGCCGTCGATGGTCATACCCCGATCCAGCGCCTTGCACATGTCGTAGACCGTGAGCAGCGCCGCCTGGACCGCGTTCAGCGCTTCCATCTCCACGCCGGTGCGTTCGCGGGTCTCCGCCCGGACGCTGCAGTGCACCACACCGCCCTCCGGTTCGGGGGTCAGCGTGACCTCGACATGGGACAGCGCCAGGGGATGACACAGCGGCACCACGTCGGCGGTGCGCTTGGCGGCCATGATCCCGGCGATACGGGCGGTAGCGAGGGCATCACCCTTCTTCAGATCACCGGTGACGAGCGCCTCCAGGGTCGCGGCCGCCATGTGGATACGGCCCTCGGCGACGGCGATGCGGTGGCTGCGGTCCTTGTCGCCGACGTCGACCATGTGGGCCTCGCCGTGCTCGTTGAGGTGGGTCAGTTCGCTCATGGCAGGTTCCGGTGCTGTCCAGGCAGGTGCGTGTCTGTCCCCAACCCGTCCTGGCCTGCCGGGCATACCGGCAAGCCGCCCGGCGCGTGGCGGCGCACGGCAGTGTCCGGCGAGCTGGCAATGGCAATGACCGGGTTAGTAGTATTGCGGCACGCTAACCCGCCACCACCGGCGGGGCAACACCGACGGAGGAACCCACCATGTCCGACGAGCGCCTCCAGCGGGGCGAGGCGATGCGCCGCCGCGTGCTCGGCGACGCCCACGTCGAGCGCTCGCTGGCGAACGCCAGCGATTTCGACCGCGAGTTCCAGGAGTTCGTGATGCGCACGGCCTGGGACGACATCTGGAACCGGGAAGGACTGCCCACGCCGACCCGCAGCCTGATCAACCTGGGCATGCTCGCCGCCCTCGGCCGCATGGACGAGTTCCGCGTGCACGTGCGCGGTGCGGTCAACCAGGGGTGCAGCGTGGAGGAGATCCGCGAGGTGCTCTTCCAGGTGGCGGTCTACGCGGGCATGCCCGCGGGGATGGAGGGCTTTCGCCACGCCCGGCGGGTGCTCGAGGAGATGACGGCGGAACCGGGGGCGTAAGCGGTGCTGCTTCGCATCCTGGAGATCATTGTCCCGGTCTTCGGCCTGGTGCTGGTGGGGTATGTCTACGGCCGGCTGCGTCCGGCGGACATGTCCAGCGCCAACCGGCTGAACGTCAATGTCTTCGTGCCGGCACTGATCTTCTTCGTGCTCTCCGAGCGCATGAGCGCCGACCTCTCCCTGGGCGGCGCCGCGCTTGGCGCGGCCGCGGTGATCCTCGGCTCCGGGCCGATCGCCTGGCTCATCGCGCGGCGCACCGGCTGGGACGTGCGCACCGTCGTGCCCCCGGCGATGTTCAACAACGCCGGCAACTTCGGGCTGCCACTCGCGGTCTTCGGCTTCGGCGAGGACGCGCTGCCCGTCGCCGTGGTGATGTTCGTGGTGGAGAATTCGCTGCACTTCACCGTCGGCCTGTGGCTGCTCACCCGGCGGATCGGCATGCGCGAGCTCGCCGGCAATCCCATGGTGGTGGCCACGGCCGCCGGGCTGATCTGCATGTCGCTGGGCTGGCACCTGCCGGACCTGGTACTCCCGGGGGTGGAGATGCTCGGCAACGTGGCGATCCCGCTGATGCTGGTCGCGCTGGGAATCCGCCTCACGGAGGTGGATCTCTCGTACTGGCGGATCGGCATCGGTGGCGCGCTGATGGCCCCCGTCACCGGGCTGATCATCGCGGTGCCGTGGGTGCTGATCTTCCAGCCCCCGCAGCCGGTGGCCGGGCTGTTGCTGGTCTTCGGGGCGCTGCCGCCGGCGGTGCTCAACTACATGCTCTCGGAGCACTACGACCAGGAACCGCAGGCGGTGGCATCCATCGTCGCGCTGGGCAACCTGATGTCGCTGGGCATCATCCCCGCCGTTCTCTACTTCGCGCTGCCCTAGACCACGCGGAAGTCAGGCGGGGCGGCGAGGGAGGTCGGCGGTCGCCTCGCCGGTGAAACGTTCGGGGAGAGAAAGGGGAAAAGGGCCGGGCGGCGCGGGGGATGCGCCGCCCGGTCTGCCGTGGTCCGGGCGTCAGCCGAAGAGCTCGTCGATCGCGGCGATCTCGTCCAGGGACTCCGGATTCGCCAGCGCCTCGCGGTTGTTGACGGTGTCGCCGCGGAGGATCTTGGTCACCGCCAGCTCCACCTTCTTGCCGCTGCGGGTGTAGGGGATCTGGTCGACGGCGACGATCTTCGCCGGCACATGACGCGGGCTCGCCCCCTCGCGGACACGGCTGCGGATCTTGCGCCGGAGCTCGTCGGTGAGCGCCTCGCCCTCGTTCATGACCACCATGAGCACCACGCGGACATCGCCGTTCCACGGCTGGCCGACGACGATGCTGTCCGCGATCTCGTCGATGGTCTCCACCTGGCGGTAAATCTCCGCGGTGCCGATGCGCACGCCGCCCGGGTTGAGCGTGGCGTCCGAGCGGCCGTGGATGACGCAGCCGCCGGTCTCGCTGAAGCTGATGAAGTCACCGTGAGCCCAGACACCGGGGAACGTCTCGAAGTACGCACCGCGGTAGCGGGCGAAGTCCGGGTCGTTCCAGAACTGTACCGGCATACTCGGTGCCGGCTGGGTGCAGACCAGCTCGCCGCGCTCGTCGATGACCTCCTCGCCGTCCTCGTTGAACGCCTTGACGTCCATGCCGAGCATCGCGCACTGGATCTCGCCGCGGCGGACCGGGAGGATCGGGCAGGCGCCGACGAAGCAGGAAAGGATGTCCGTGCCGCCGGAGATGGAACCGAGGAGTACGTCCGGGCTGATGTGCTCGTAGACGTAGTCGTAGTCCTCCGGCAGCAGCGGCGAGCCCGTGGAGAAGACGACCCGCAGGTTGGAGAGGTCGTGGTCCTCACCCGGGTGCAGGCCCTTGTTGCGGCAGCCACCGAGGAACTTGGCGCTGGTACCGAAGTGGGTCAGCCCCTCGCGCTCGGCCATCTCCCAGAGGACGTCCAGGTTGGGATAGCCCGGCGAGCCGTCGAAGAACACCACCTCGGCACCGGTGATCAGGCCGGAGACCAGCCAGTTCCACATCATCCAGCCGGTGGTGGTGAAGTAGAAGAACGTGTCGTCACGCTTGACGTCGCCGTGGAGCATCAGCTCCTTGCTGTGCTGGAGCAGCACGCCACCGCCGCCGTGGACGATGCACTTCGGCGCGCCGGTGGTCCCGGAGGAATAGACGATCACGATGGGGTGATCGAAAGGCACCTGCTCGAAGTGCACCTCGCCGCCGCGGCCCTCGCTGAGCGCCGCGTCCCAGGAGACCACGCCGGCGTCATCCGGGATCGGCTCCTCAGGCAGGTTGGAGATCACCACCGCGCACTGGATCGAGGGGATACGCTCGCGCAGCTCCGCGATCTGCTCCAGACGCGAGAAGGTCTTGCCGTTATAGCCGTAGCCGTTGACGGCGATCAGTACCTTGGGCTCGATCTGGCCGAAGCGGTCGTGGATGCCGTTGGCGCCGAAGTCCGGCGAGGCGGAGGACCAGATCGCGCCGAGCGCAGTGGTGGCCAGCATCCCGATCACCGCCTCGGAGGTATTGGCGACGATGCCCGCGACCCGATCGCCGGGGCCGACGCCCTGCTCGCGGAGGAAGCGCTGCAGGCCCGCGACCTCGCCGAGGAGCTCGCCGTAGGTGAGCTGCTGGCGCGGCCGGGTCTCCGAGATCTCCGTGATCGCGACCTTCGACGGGTCACCGTGCAACGCCTCGCGGAGCAGGTTCTCTGCGAAGTTCAGCCGCGCCCCGGGGAACCACTCCGCGCCGGGCATCTCCCGGGCGCCGAGCACCTGCTCGTACGGTGC
>NZ_WNXE01000900.1:0-691 GCF_010993615.1 Arhodomonas sp. KWT
CCCGAGGGCGAAGACTGGCTCGCCACCCTCGCGCTGCTGCGCCGCTACCGCGAGCACTTCACCGCCGCCGAGCTCCGAACCATTCTCACCAACTGGGCGACGACCCGGGGCGACTGGGCCGCCCTGGTCGCTGACGTGCACGACGCCCGTCGCCGCGGCCTGGCGCCGGACGCGCCGGAAATGCAGGGGCTGGCCCAGCGATGGATGGCGCTCAGCATGCAGTGGATGGAGGGCGACGTGGCGCTCGCGCGGCGCTGGGGCGGGTTGGTCGAGACCGTTCCCGAGGCCTGCGGACGGCACGGCCTGGACCCGGTGGCCATTGCCGCGGTCAGGCCTGCGCTGCAGCTGCGGCTGGCGGCCCTGCGCCGGCACCTCGACGAGGCCGATCTCCGTGCGATGGACAAGCGCCTCGCCCCGGAGTGGCGGGCGCTCGCCGAGCGCGCGCGGGCGATGATCGAGGCGGGCACGCCGCGTCACGCGTCCGCCGCGCGCGCTTTGCTCGCCGACTTCGACGCGCTCGCGGACCGCACGGCCGGTCACGATCCGGACCGGCGGCGACGCCTGGAGCAGGCCTACCGCAGCGAACCCGTGCTCGCCAGGGGGCATTTCATCGGCGCGGACGTACGCACCTTCCTCGCCGGGGTCCGCGAGGCGGCGGACGGGGCTTGACCCTCACGCGCACGTGAGGCCT
>NZ_WNXE01000901.1:0-690 GCF_010993615.1 Arhodomonas sp. KWT
TACTGGTGGTTGGCGTCGATGGTGGCGGCGACCAGGTCCGCCGGGTCGCGGCTGATCGACGCCATCGGGCTCGCGGCGTCCAGGCGGAAGCCGTCATCCCCGCCTTCCACGGTCAGCGCCACCTCCGCGGCGCGCAGGTCGTCCAGGCCGTAACCGTCGTCGAACAGCCGGATGAACGGCCCCAGCGCACAGCTCGCGTTATTGTCCTTGGCCCGCCCGAGCAGCAGCGCGGACCGCCCCTCCACGTCGCGGAGGTTGACGTCGTTCCCCAGGGTGGCGCCGACGGCGTTACCGCGGCTGTTCACCGCCAGGGCCACCTCGGGCTCGGGGTTGTTCCACCGCGACGCCGGGTGAACGCCGACGTCTGCACCGGTACCCACGGCGGAGAGCGGCTGGGCCTTGGTGAAGATCTCCGCGTCCGGGCCGATGCCGACCTCCAGGTACTGTGACCAGGCACCACGGGCGATGAGCGTCTCGCGCAGGGCGAGCGCGGCCTGCGAACCGGGCACCAGGGTCGAGAGGTCGGCGCCGACCAGCGCGTCGATCTCCTCGCGCACCGCCGCCGCCCGGCCGGGATCGCCCCCGGCGTGCTCCTCGATCACGCGCTCGAGCAGGCTCGCCACGAAGGTCACCCCGGAGGCCTTCACGGCCTGGAGGTCCACCGGCGCGATCAGGCACGGCAGTGCCGGG
>NZ_WNXE01000902.1:0-689 GCF_010993615.1 Arhodomonas sp. KWT
ATGAAGGCCGAGGCCGTGGCCCACGTGGACGAGCTGGTCGCGAAGATGGGCGACGACGGTGTCCCGCCGGGCCTGTGCCTGGCACATCCGGACTGGCACCAGGGCGTCATCGGCATCGTGGCTTCGCGGGTAAAGGAGCGCTTCCACCGCCCGGTAATCGCCTTTGCCCCGGCAGGGGAGGAGGGCATGCTCAAGGGCTCCGCACGGTCCATTCCGGGATTGCACATGCGGGACGTGCTCGAGCGTATTGACACCCTCAATCCCGGGCTGATTCCGCGTTTCGGCGGACACGCCATGGCGGCGGGGCTATCGCTGCCGGACGCCCATCTGGAACGATTCCGGGAGGCCTTCGTGGAGACGGTAACGTCCTGGGTCAGCGCCTCCGACCTGGACGCCACGGTACTCACCGACGGCACGCTGGCGCCGGATGAGCTCACCCTGGAGCTCGCGGCACGGCTGCGCAACGGCGGCCCGTGGGGCCAGGCGTTTCCCGAGCCGGTCTTCGAGGGGACGTTCGCCGTGCGTGAGCGCCGGATCGTCGGGGGCAGCCATCTCAAGCTGCGGCTCTCGCCGGTGGAGGGTGGGCCGGTGGTGGACGCGATCGCCTTCGGGGGCGCGGACCACGGCTGGGATGATCTGGACGGCGCGGTGCGAGCGGCCTACCGCCTGGACGTCAACGCCTACCGCGG
>NZ_WNXE01000903.1:0-688 GCF_010993615.1 Arhodomonas sp. KWT
ACAATTCGCACGGCAGGGCCGGCGACGGCCTATCCGGCGGGCACCGTACCGGGATTCCGGGGACGCGGCGGCAGCGGATCCCCGGAACACCTTGCAGGGGAGACACCATGACCGAGGCGGACTCCCGGGCGGGGCGGATCGCGGACCGCATCGCCCGCAGCATCGACGAGGGCCAGCTCAACACCGGTGCGCGGCTGCCCTCCATCCGGGCGGCGGCACGGGAATACGGCGTATCCAAGAACACGGTGGTGGAGGCCTACGACCGCCTCGTCGCCACCGGCTATCTCTCGCCGCGGCGCGGCTCCGGCTTCTACGTCGCCTACCGCCGGCGCAGCGAGCCGAGCGCACCGCCGGAACACTTCACCGAGGCCATCGACCTGGTCTCGCTGCTGCGCGAGCAGCTCAACCGCCACTATACCGTGCGCGCCGGCGACGGCCGCCCGCCCACGAGCTGGATGGAGACCTCGGAGCTCGGCCGCTACCTCAAACGCACCGGCCGCCAGGGCGAGGCGGAGGACGACTTCGAGTACGGTCATCCCCAGGGCTTCCCGCCCCTGCGCGAGACCGTCGCGCGCACCCTGGGCGAGCGCGGGATCTCCGCCGGCCCGGAGCAGGTGCTGCTCACCTTCGGCGCGAACCACGCCCTGGACCTGCTGGTCCGCCACTTCGTCGAGCCCGGCGACACCGT
>NZ_WNXE01000904.1:0-688 GCF_010993615.1 Arhodomonas sp. KWT
CCGTAATAGACGTCGTGCATC
This sequence comes from Arhodomonas sp. KWT, assembly GCF_010993615.1. Classification (NCBI taxonomy): domain Bacteria; kingdom Pseudomonadati; phylum Pseudomonadota; class Gammaproteobacteria; order Chromatiales; family Ectothiorhodospiraceae; genus Arhodomonas; species Arhodomonas sp. KWT. Next base: position 22 of record NZ_WNXE01000904.1, read on the forward strand.
CCCTCCAGGGCCGCGGGCTGCCATCGGTTGACCTCCAGGATCACCCGGTCCGCCTGCTCCAGCCAGGTCTTGTTGTTGCCGACGGAAGACGACGGGATCAGCGCCCCGTCCTCGCGGATGCCGACGACCTCGATCACCGCCACGTCGATCTCGCCGAAATAGCCGAACCACGCGTGCTGCGCCACGTGGCTGAGATGCATGTCGATGTACTCGAGCTCGCCGGCGTTCACACGCTCGCGCACGGTCGGATCCGACTGGTACGGCAGGCGCAGCTCCATGCCCCGGGCCCGTGCCAGCGCACCGTCGAGTTCGGGCGCGGTGGAGGCACCGGTGAGCACGCGCAGCTGAAACCCCTCGCCCGCATCCGCGGCGGCATTCATGCGCTCGGTCAGGGCCTGGGGGACGGCCTTGGGATAGCCGGCACCGGTGAAACCGCTCATCGCCACGGTCATGTGCGGCTGGATCAGGGCGGCCGCCTCCTCGGCGGACATCAGGAGCTGGCGCAGGCCGGGATGCCGGATGCGTTCGTCCATGTAACACCTCGATTGCAGGATACGGGGAAAGGGGACGCACTCGCGTCCGCCGGCGGGGGAACGCGGCACGAAACCGTTAGACGGCAAATCATAGCATCGCTACCCACCGCCACCGCCAGTGCCCGGCCGCGCCG
>NZ_WNXE01000905.1:0-687 GCF_010993615.1 Arhodomonas sp. KWT
CTGCCCAGCGGCGAGGAGTTCCCCCGTTTCAAGGCGTTCTGGCTGGTGCGCCCGCAGGAGGGCGCCACCACGGTCACCGTCTTTGCCCTGCTGGACAGCCCGTCGCTGGCCGGGGCGTACCGGTTCCGCATACATCCCGGGGAGTCCACACGTGTCGAGGTGACCGCCCGGCTGTTTGCCCGGGACGACGTCCAGCGCCTGGGCATCGCGCCGCTGACGAGCATGTTCTTCTACGGCGAGAACAGCGTGCGCCGCCACGATGACTACCGCCCCGAGGTCCACGACAGTGACGGCCTGGCCATGCACACCGCCGGGGGCGAGTGGATCTGGCGGCCGCTGACCAACCCGCGGGCGCTGCGCGAGAGCGCGCTGATGGACACCAATCCCCGTGGCTTCGGGCTGCTTCAGCGAGACCGCGACTTCGAGCACTACCTGGACGCCGAGGCGGACTATCACCGCCGGCCGGGTATGTGGGTCGAGCCCCGCGGCGAGGGCTGGGGCGAGGGTGCCGTGCACCTTGTCGAGCTGCCCTCCGACGAGGAGGTCAACGACAACATCGTCGCCTTCTGGAGCCCGAAGGATCCCTTCGAGGCGGGGGAGTCACTGACCCTGAGCTACGAGCTGCGCAGCCTCGAAGGTGCACCCCCCGGGCATGACCTGGCCCGCGCTGTTCGTACCCGCATCGGC
>NZ_WNXE01000906.1:0-687 GCF_010993615.1 Arhodomonas sp. KWT
CTGCGCCGCGAGCACGGCGAGGGCGTGTCCGTGATGCAGGCGGTCAAGGACGCCCTCGACCCCCTCGGGCTGATGAACCCGGGCAAGGTACTACCGCCGCGGGCGTGAGCTGTTCGAAACTCACGCCTCGCCGCAGGCCTGGCGGATCTCCTGTGGCCACCGGACGTGACGGCTGGTGAGCATGGAGATGAAGTGGCCGATGGAGAAAAGGGTGAGGAAAGGCGACATCAGGACCATGCGGACGATTGCCGGGCGGATGTTCAGGCCGCTGGCGTGATCACGGCGCATCTCGCGTAGGGGGAACCAGCGGAGGAAGGATTCCCTGAGCGAGAGCCGCTCGGAGAGGGTCCAGTCGGGTTCGGGGATGCTCTCGGACCCCTCCTCCATGAAGCGGCGGATGTACTCCCACCAGGCGAGACAGTATTCATAGAGCACGATCTGATCGCCGATCTCGACGCTGTCGTAATAGTGCTTCTGGTCCGGGGTGACGGCGATCAGGGTGAGCACGTGGTAGTCGGGCCGACCCCCCTGACGGCCCTTGTCCCGACCCTCGATGATCAGTGCTGCTATTTCGTCCCAGTCGTAGCTGCGGGGCCCGCCGAAGCGGGGGGTGTAGAACACGTGCACCTGTCGGGTGCGGCGGTTGAAGCGGATGGGGGCGTGGCGGTAGTTGAACCAGTCGTACAT
>NZ_WNXE01000907.1:0-683 GCF_010993615.1 Arhodomonas sp. KWT
CCGGAGCCGGCCAGCTCGCGGAACAGCGGCAGGTTGAGCAGGATCGGCGCCGCCATGGTCGAGGTGATGATGTAGCACGGAATGCTGGGCAGGCCCATGCCGAGCACGATGGAGGCGGCCATGGTGAGTGCCAGCGTGACCAGCAGCCGGAGCATGTCGTAGGGAATCGCCTGGCCCATGGTCACGACCGCATCGGCGGCGTCCAGGGCGATACCGGTGAGCGTGGCCACGCCGACGATGATGCCCACCGCGCCGCAGGCGATGGCCACGGGGATAGCGTTACGCACACCGTCGGTCATGGCGTCGCGACAGTCGCCAACGTCCATGACCTCGGACTCCAGTGAAAGCGCGCGGCGCGCGAAGTTGACGGCCACCGGTACGGCGATGATGGCGAACAGCCACCAGCGTGCGGCCGTCATGTGCGGCAGGCTGCGACCGTCCATCCACGCCATGATCTGCGGCTCGAAGATCAGAGCCGCGAGCACCGTCGACAGGCCCACGACCAGCCGTGGCGTGCCGCAGATGAGCACGGTGGATGCAATCGACCAGAACGCGGCAAAGAACGGCGCCCGCCCATCGAAGATCAGCCACAGCAGCACGACCATGGGAATGAGCAGATGCCCGCGCTTGAGCATCACCTCCTTTACCGGCGTGAGCTCCGCGCGGTCGATGCCGGACAGGCC
>NZ_WNXE01000908.1:0-682 GCF_010993615.1 Arhodomonas sp. KWT
GCACGGATCAGCCCGAGGTTGCCCTCCTCGATCAGGTCGAGGAAGGCGAGGCCGCGGTTCATGTAGCGCCGGGCGATCTTCACCACCAGGCGCAGGTTGCTCTCGATCATGCGCCGCCGCGACGCCTCGCAGCCGCGCTGGGCGCGACGCGCGTAATAGACCTCCTCGTCAGCGGTGAGCAGCGGCGAGAATCCGATCTCGTTGAGGTAGAGCTGGGTAGCGTCGACGGTGTGCTCGTGCCCCTCTCCGCGCCGGCTGCGCGATGGGGCGGGTTCTTCGGTAGCGCTCTCCCCGTCGTCGGCGATGCCTCCGGCAGCAGCCGGGGCAGCGGCGGGTTCCTCGAGCAGCAGCTCGTCCTCCTCAATACCGCCTACCGGGACTACGGCCTCGGGTTCAACCCTAAGAGCCTGCTTACTGGCCATGTTGCTCCTCCATGCCCGCCGGTACCGACACGCCGGCACCGGACATCTAGGGAACCGGTCGTTCCACGGGAAAACGGGCTTATCGTTATATGGGTCCCAATATATGCCTGCTCGGGAGGCGAAGCAACGGGGCGTGGGCGGGATTCGGAGCCGCCTTAGCGGGACGGGAGATATTTCAACGGATTCACCGGGTTACCGTTTCTCCTCAACTCGAAATGTATCCCGGTATGACCTTTCGGCGTCCGGCCGGCGTGCGCGAG
>NZ_WNXE01000909.1:0-681 GCF_010993615.1 Arhodomonas sp. KWT
AAGGGCACGCGCCTGCTCGGCGTGCAGGCGGTCATTGCCGAGGGCTATGAGCGTATCCACCGCTCCAACCTGGTCGGCTTCGGCGTCCTGCCGCTGCAGTTCAAGCAGGGCGACAGTGCCGACAGCCTCGGCCTCACCGGCGAGGAGGTCTTCGACATCGCCAGCGTCGAGAACGAGCCGGAGACCGTGAAGGTCACCGCCCGCGGCGCCGACGGCAAGACCACGGAGTTCGAGGTGGACGTGCGCATCGACACGCCCACCGAGTGGGAGTATTACCGCAACGGCGGCATCCTCCACTACGTGCTTCGCCAGCTCGCCGAGAACGGTCACGCGGCCTGACCCGGCCGGGTAAGGCATGACGTGACGACCAGGCCCGGCCCTCCGCGGAGGTCCGGGCCTTTTCCTTGTCATGAAGACAGCGAACGCTCGCGCCCTGCCCATGGCCTCGCTGGAACGCCGCCTGCTCGCCGGCGAATTCCTGGGGCATGTCCTGCTCGTGGTGCTGCTGCTTGGCGCCGGCGTCCACTGGCCGGTGGCCATCGCCGTGGCGATCTCTCTGGCGCTCGCCGGTCGCGCGGGCTATGTCGCTTTCTCCCGCACCCTCGCCCGCACGCTGGATGACCGTCCCGCGCCGCGCACCGGGCTCGCCGCCGGGCTTCGCGCCGGCGTTGGCGAGTGGCT
>NZ_WNXE01000090.1:0-11574 GCF_010993615.1 Arhodomonas sp. KWT
GCATCGAACAGGCCAAGGCCGAGTGGAGAGCGCAGACCTTTCCCAAGGTCGTCGGCGACGAGTACGACTACATCCCGTTGCCGGAATAGGCCCACGGGAAGATCAGAAGGCCCAGGGCAGATTACCTTGACCGGCGGACGGCGCCACACGCGCCTAACGCATCCATAATTGCGTGTAATGTATATTATGTTAAATCACGTCATAAGTATCGCACTACCTGATCGCGCTTGTGTAGGATCCGGTTTCAGATGAAATTTTTCCAGACGGGTGAAACTCGCTAAGGTACTGAGTCAGGCGGCTTTATCCGGGCCTTGTTGCCGGATAAGGACGTCCCTCGGGACAGCCGTCGGTTGGACAGACGCTGGCGGCGTACTCTTCTTCTCAGTGCTGCAGCGGTCGGATAAGCAACTCCCAGTAATACTCGGCTGCTCCCTGCTGGGACAGCGCCTTGTCCCTCGATCCGTCATGGAACTGCATTCCCAAGGGCTTCAGCTGAAGCGTGTAGCCATCGTCCGTGACGGTGAGCTGTTCATTGAAACTGTTCCGTTCCCCCTCGCCCGAGTGCGAAAAGGCGATACCGCCCAGGCCGTACCGGTCTCCTCCACCGTTCCAGATCGCACACTGGGCGACGCGGTTGCCGTTCTCGTAGATCGCAGCGGAGAAACTGGTGTCCGTCGTTCGCTTGAAGCGTGTCTTGATCTGGGGGTCTCTCGCCGCGAGTTCCTCAAGCGAACCAGAGAAGAAGCGAGCAATGTACTCGTAGGTGTCTTCGAGGAACTCGTCGCGCTCATGGTCGTCGAACTGGCGCTTGATTCGCAGATTGGTTGAGCGCGGGCCCGAGGTGCGGCTGTCAGCGTCTACGCCCCCCTGCGCCAGCATTGGAGACGATTCCGTATCTCCGTCGAAACCATTCGCTGCCTCTCGCACGTCCCGGGCGATGATCGCCAAAGCCTCGTGCTGGTTTGCGTGCATAGATACCGGCTTTCCATCTGTCGGTGTTGCCCGTAATCTCCCGAACGGTGCGGAGTGCCAGTCGCACGGGTGCAGGATGACCGGGATCACCACAGCCGTCCCCTCCTCGTGCTTTTCCAAAGCACGCGTCATCTCCTTCTCGTAACAATAATCGGACGCGAGGAAGTTGGCGCTCACCAAGAGAAGGACAATCCACGAGTCCTCCAGATGATTACTGACGGACCCGTGGATATCGCCCCCAGCGGTAATTCTCCGATCGTGCCACGACGAGATAACGCCCTGGCGCTGGAGAAGCGCCAGGTGCGTCTCGAGCTCATTACGGAGTTCTTCGTCCTTATGAGAGTAGGAAAAGAACAGCTTAACCATGCCGGTTCCTCAACGCGTTTAGGTCAGATCCGCGAGTTGCTTGAGAAAGGCAACGACGTTACCGCCCGTGAAGTCGGCCCGATTCAGGCCTCGTTCGTTCCACAGGTCCAAAATGCGCTTCTACTCCGGTCTGGGCGGCCGACCTCCCCCGGCCCCGCCGCAAGTGGGGGTGGACAGCATGGGCTCCAGCCGGTCCGTACGGACCCTAAGGAAGCACTGAAATAATGCGGTTTTCCTTGATTTCGACGTGGCCGATGCCGTTAGAAGGCGCGATTCGCGGCCTTTCGAGGCGGCCTGTGTTGCTGCTCGCCGGCAAAATGCCGCCGTATTGCTCATGTGGAGCGCTTTTCTGCGGTCTCAACACGCACCTCCCCCTGGGACGGCACCCAATCGTCGACGAGCCAGCAGCAGATTCGCCAGGCCGAACAGCGCATACAACTGCGTCTCGTTCTTCGCGATGCCGCGGTAGCGCACCTTGCGGTGGCCGAACCGCTTCTTGAGGACGTGAAACGGATGCTCGACGTAGGCACGGATCCTCGCCTTGATGAGCTCGCAGGCCTGCAGGGCCTGGCCGGTCTCGTCGTCGCCGAGCGCCCGGCGCGCGCCGCGCTTCATGGCCACATGCCACTTCGTCGTGCTGCCACGGTGTTCGGCGCGCTTGCTCACGCCCTGATAGGCCGAGTCGCCGAAGGCGTGTTGCTCCGCGCCGTGGAGCAGGTAGTGCGCCTGGGTAATGTCCGCGGTGTTCGCCGCCGTGGCCACCATCGAGTGCACCAGCCCCGAGCCGGCGTCCACGCCGATATGCGCCTTCATGCCGAAGTAGTACTGCTTGCCTTTCTTCGTCTGATGCATCTCGGGGTCGCGAGCCTTGTCCCTGTTCTTCGTCGACGGCGGTGCGGCGATGAGGGTGGCATCGACGATGGTGCCCTCGCGCAGCATCAACCCCTGCTCGGCGAGGTGGGCGTTGATCGCCTCGAAGATCCGCCGGGTGAGCCCGTGGCGCTCCAGGAGCCGGCGGAACTTCAACAGCGTGGTCGCATCCGGCGCCGCCTCCCGCGCAAGGTCGATGCCCACAAACCGCCGGATCGCCTGGCTGTCGTAGATCGCATCCTCGATGCCCTCGTCGGAGAGCCCGAAGCACTGCTGGGCGACGTACATCCGAAGCATGCGCTCCAGGCCGATCGGCGGACGCCCACGACCGCCACCATAGGGATAGTACGGCTCAAGCTCGGCAACCAGCGTCGCCCAAGGGGTGATAGATTCGATCTCCGCGAGGAACCGGTCCCGGCGGGTGACCTTCTTCTTGGCGGCGTACTCCAGATCCGAGAAGCTCGTCTGCATCGGTTACCGTCTCATCACACAGGGCCTTGGCGCATTATCCCAGCCCGCAGGCCCGGCCGGTACAGCCGGGAGCCAATAAATCAGTGTTTCCCTAACCCTAACGCATACCGCTTGCTCTTCACGACGTCGGCGGTTGATCTGCTGATTAATCCACCGCTCGTCGAGAGCGTCGAGCTGCCGTTCCTCTTGATTAATCTTGATCGTGATCATAGCTATTCGCTTCCCATTCGCGCTCAATTTCGCGGGTCCGGCAGATCCCACGAAGACCGCAGTGGTGCCGACGCTCGCAGCGCCGCCGCTCAACCAGGAGCAAATCCGCCACGATGTGTGCCGCCTTTGCTCTGCTTCCCTCTCGTCGGATCGCGGCCCAAGAGAAACGTCAGTCCGAGCCATCTCTGAAGATCTGGCTTCGATGCCACGCCAGATACACGTGATGCTTGCCCGTGAGTTCGATCTATCCGGGAAAACTGAGGGCTGCTTGGGCAACATCGGTCAGCTCGGGGGACCGCAATAACTGCCCGCCTTCATCAAAGGAAATAGGTCCGGCATCAAATGCGGCGTCCCAGAGCGCGGAGAGTAGATTGTGCGCTGCCAGCAAGGCCAGCCACAACTCCGCCTTGCAGTGGGGTTGCGGGAAACGTGGGGGAGAACGGGAAGCATGATTGCCGTCTCCAACGTATCCTGCCTGACCGCAACGCCTATCCGAACACTACACTCAAGCCGTGAAACCGGCCTAGGCCCGCGAGCTTGCAGTGCCTCACGGCACACCTATTGTGGTCTGAAGCCAAAGAAACGGTCGACAGTAGAGTAGCCGCTGCGGTCGATCAGATACTCGACCTCGGGGTCGTTCGCCTCATCACCGCCGACGGCATTGGCGATCCAGCGGCGCACCCAGAGGGCCTGAAGACGTAGCCCCAGCATGCCATTGGCTTCTGCCAAGGTCGCCGCTTGGTGCAGGACGTCATCGTTACCTGCTGTGCCGCTGCGGTGCGCGAGATACTGCCGCGTAATCTGCGCCCAGATCATCGGGTACGGGTAGCTTTGAGCGACGGAATGCTCGTATACGGCATCAAGTAAGTGCTGGGCAATGCCTTCCTGCCGCCCTTCTCTGGCATGCCAATGCGCTACAAGGACCTGCGCCTCGAGAACGAGGAAATCCTCGTCTATCGACGACACTAGGCCACGGACTTCTTTGGCCGCCCGCCGGCCCCCGCCAAGTTGCCCGTGAATGGCAAGCCAAAGATGCGCTAGATGGATAAGGACCTGGCCGTCGGCCGAATCCAGTGACCCGCGAAGTTCGTCTAGCTCGTGACTCGTCGCTTGCGCCTAGGTGTCGAGACCAAGCGCGAGCAGGGACTTGAGCCGCAAATAGAGCCCCTGCGCGTGAAGGAGCGCGCGAGCTCCGCCCTGTAGCTTCGCGCGGATGGCGGCGTCCGCCGAGTCGACAGCACTGGCGTACTCACCCTGGCAAAACGCCAGCCGCGCCGCGTGTAGATGCGGGGAGGCGGTGCGGGAGCCCGCCGCGTGGCCGAGTTCGTCCTGAATTAGGTCGGCCGCGTCGGCATACTCGCCAAGTAGTATGTCGAAGTAGATCGCCCCATTGCGAAAATGCGCCCGATCCAAGTCACGGCCGCGGCCCAATAGTGTCGGTATGGCCGATACGGCGAGAACGGCGTCGTAAAATCGCTTGCCTTCGCGAGGCAGTCCCCTGGTGAGGAATACGCGGCCCTTCCCAAACCGAGTTAGGTAGATCTCGAATGCGCCGCGGGTATCTCTGGCGAGCAGGAGCGCTTCGCAGGCAAGCAGCAGAGGCTCGATTGTGCTTGCCCCCTCGATCCCAAGATCGTCTGGGCGCGATGTCAGCATGTCGACTGCGGCCTGTGACTTCCCCCCTTCGGCGAGCAGAACAAGGCGAAAGTGGTCGCGGACAATTGGGTGGCAGGCGTAGACGTCCTCGGATCCCCGTCGGTCTCGCACCACGAGACCGCTCGTTGCTAGTCGGTTGAGATCCACCACCAGCGCAAACGCCTCTCTCTCCTGCACCACCCTTTCGCCGACGAGAACAGGTGCGATGATTTCGAGGGTCGACTTGGGCACCGGCGATCGGAAGATCGACAGTCCCTGAAGAATCGCGCGCTGGTGATCGTCCAGGGATGCCGAGTAGAAGTTAAGCAGACGTTCCAGCTTGTCGCGGAAGGGGTCGTTCGCGTCTCCATCGTGGAAGACGTGAAGCAAATGTTGGCGCGGCGTAATTCGGCGCTCGCGGGGGATTGATGCTGCGAACACCCGAAGAACCAGCGGATGGCCTTCGAGGTACTGCGTAACCTCGCGGCGATCCGCGTCTGTACCAAGGACGCCGTTGTGCGCGAGGAGTTGCGCGCCCTCCTCAAGTGTTAGCCGATCCAGCCGCAGCGCCTTCGCGCCCGGGGTGCGCTCAAGATCGGTGATGGGGAACCGGCTTGTGATGACGCACAACCACGGCGAACCGACATAGGCCACTAGCTGCAAGAAGTCGCGGAGCTTAGCGTCGATGAAGGTGCCGTACGCCTTTCCCTCCGAAACCGCCTCTTGCAGCACCTCCAGGCCATCGAGGACCAGAATCAATGGCGGGAGCTTGGTGAAGCGCCTTTCAAGGATGGCAAGCGGATCGTCGCGGTCCAGGTGGAAATCCTGGGTGGGGTCCACCTCCTCCACAAACCGGAGCAGGCGCCTCAGGAAGTTATCGACATCCTTGTTGACGTAGAAGCTCCAATAGAACAGGCCTCGTACCGCGCGATGGCACTCGACCGTCTCCATTCGCAGCCAATGGCCGACGAGTGCGGTTTTCCCCGCCCCGCCGATGCCGATGATGGACACAATGCGCACCGCACTGTCGCCGAGCCACTCGCCAATCGTCTGAGACTCGGCGGATCGGCGCACGAATGTCTCGTCGTTCGTGGTCTCGTGGCACCAACACTGTGGCAGGTGATTCAGTAGAGGCGCCGCGGGCAGACTGTCGGGAACTCCCTGGCGCAGTCGCGCTTGCTCCTCCGCTTTCCGGCGGACTTCGTACAGCTTCTCGACGCTGTAGGGAGCGTCATCCTTGTCGATCTTTCCGTGACAGTTTCGGCAAAGCCAGAGGGCGTTCTCGATACTCCTGCGCTCGGAATCGGACATATCGTGATCGAACCGCGGAGCACCCGGCTTCCGTCCACGGACGTGCGCGGCCTCGCCGATGGACATGGCCTTCTCGGGGTTGTGGTGCGGTCCCTGAGTGGGGGTGCCACAAAGCGAGCAGCAATAGCCTACGCGCTCCGCCGCGGTTCGTCTGGTTTTATCGCTGAAGTCTGGCCCGGCCATGCACCGCTAGCTTAACAAAGGCCCAAGGGAACATTTTCATCACCGGTTTTCCTGGTGTTGGTCTGGAAGGCGGATGCTGGGGCCACCTGCGAAACTCGTATGTCGGCGTAGCCGCCGTCACTGCTCCTCCTCAAGATACCGCAGCCGGCGTTGACATGTGGTACGCACCCAAGCCCCAGAACGCCTTCTCCAGTGTCTGCGAGAGTCCGAGGCGTGCGAACTCAGGTCAGCTGACCGGGACCCAAATATGTGAGATTGACAACGTTCTGGGTGTCCGCTTCCATGCGGCCGAGGAGCATGCCGGTCGCGTCGTCGGGTAGTGGCGATGCGAGTCGTCCGAGACGATCGTAATCTGCGGAATAGAGCCCGTATTCACCCGTCTCAAGCCGCTGAACCCTTAGCGGCTGCTCATGTCCGGGCGGAACTATCCCGGCATCCCAGACGACGTCGCGGGAAATTTGCTGTCGAGACCAAACGATGGACTCTGGGGGCTTTTGCCGTTCGATGAAGTCTCGCCATAGCTCAACCGTTCCTGGTGTCGGCCAGCCTCCAGTCGACGTTAGCCTCCGCACTTCATTTGATTCAAGCCATCGTGTCATGTCGCGGCTGTTGGAAAACGCCGCATTCGTGTCAGTGACGGCCTTGATAGCTGCCAGCCGTGACGTAAACCCGGCCTGCATCAAAATCGCAGCTGATTTGTTGAGCGTTCCAGTCTCCAGCGCCGGTCCCGCGAGACCCGCCTCGAAGTCCTCAAACATAAAGTCGCCCACAGAATCGCGGTGAGCCAGCGCGCGAACGCGTACCGCGTCGATGGCCCATGGAAGGCGGTACACAAGCGCGTCTTCAACGAATTTTAGTGTGTCAGTGCCATTCTCATCGTGAAGGTCAGTCAGAGGTTGTCCCCGAAGCCAAACACAGAGAATATCCCGCCAGTCTTCAGGCAACTTGTCGGGAATGAATGGGGTGATCTGAAAGACTAGCTCTGCGAGACGGGTCATGGATTGTAAGGCATCGTCGCTATCGTCATTGAGAATGGCGCCGTTCGCTTGAATGAGGAGTTCGTTAGCTTGGGGCGCTATGTCATCGAGCTGCTGTCCGGTGGACCAACCAATACCGGCAAGATAATACGCCTTTCGTTGTATAGGGGTACTCCCGTTCCAGATTTGGCGGGCGCGGCTAGCCAAAGCAGCTTCGAAGAGTCGCTGTACGGCTTCTTCATGGCGCCGCAGGCGGCGTGACCATAGAGAAGACGCGAGAAGGCGGTCGAGCGCAACCGCTATCTGATCCGCGTCCGCTTCATCGTCACCGACAAGGCCGAGGATAGCGCCATCAAGATATTCAAGATGTTTCGTCCACTCGCGGAGGGCAGTTTTCCGGTCGTCTTCGCTCTCGTCGTCCATCTCCGGGAAAGCCCATGCCGCAGCGTTGTTCACGATATAGTCCGTAAATTCACCGATGTCCGGCTTTCCTAGTGCGGTATTGAGTCTGGAAAGTAGCTCAAATACTAGGTGCACTAAGCCGCTTTCCATCTGTCGGCCTGCTGCATCGTGAATAAGTGCTTCCCACTGACGTTGACGATGAGCATGTCTATCGAAGATCGGAAAGACAACGAGCCCTTCAACGTCAACAAATGCACGACCGGCGCGTCCGGCGACATTCTTAAATTCTGGTGCAGGGATTATTGACCCCGCGCGATGAAGTGAAGAAATGACGAGGGACGTGGCCGTGAGATTTAGACCTTGTGAAAGAGTCGGTGACGATACAGTAATAGTTAGGATGCCGTCCCGAAGTAGCCGTTCGACCTCTTTGCGGTACGGTGTAGGGAGTGCACCGTGGTGAATGGCAACACCGATTTGCAAGCATTGCAGAATGGGGTGGTCTGCACCAAACCATTCGCGGCCAACGGCTAGAGCGGTATTAAGTCGGTCTTCGTCCGCCCTCAGAGCGGAAGTCAATGCACCTCGTCGATGCAGGTCGACTATCGCCTTGGCATACGGCTCAACCGAATTCTTCTGCGGGCAATATATTAGAACGGTCTGGCCTTCTTCCATGAGTCGCCATGCCGTAGCGAGAACGAACTCTCGCTGGTCGCCAGGAAACGGTCTCCTACGCCTTCCGATAGGGGGAATACTGGCTGTGAGGAACGAGGGCACGAAGGGGCGCTCATTGCCAACACGTAGGTTCAGCCACGCACGGTCCCCTTGCCAGATGATCTCGCCGAAGCGAAGCCGGGTTGGCCGCCATTTGGATTTAACCGCCCCTCCCTCCTTGTCGCGACGTAGCCACGCAACGAAGTCGTCAAACTGCTCTCCGTCGGGCAGGATTGCAGACAGGCATACGATACGGCGCTGGTCCGCATCGTCGCGCTTTAGCAGCCGCTGGATCTGAACTTCATAGCGAACCTCCCTGTCTCCGAGACCGATCATGTGTCCTTCATCCAGGACGATGAGCCCAATATCGTCAAGGAGTGAAGGGTCATTTCTCAGAGCGAAGTCCAGCTTTTCAGGCGTGGCGACGACAATGTCGCGACTCTTTAGGGCGTCCTCATCGAATCTGCTTGCACCCATGCTTCCATACAGGGCGGTGACAGACCGCCCGAGCGGCGCAAAAGTCTGTGTAAGTCCACCTTCCGTTTGCGCGGAGAGCGCACGGAGGGGCGTGACATATACGGTCCGCTTACCGGCCGCAAGACATCGCAGTATGCAGAGTTCCGCGATGCGCGTTTTGCCCGCACTGGTCGGCAATGATAGGACTAGATCGTCGTCAGTATCTACAGCACGCGTGGCCGCCTCGGTCTGAGACGGCCAAAGTTCGACCTCGGCGCGCCGGCGTTTGGTTAGCGTAGCTATGAACAATTCGCGGAGGTCGGCCCATGCCTGGGCGTTGCCTCCAAGGATGCCGGAAGGCAGGACGGAATGGAAGCTAGACGACCAAAGATCGTCGATTAGATGGATCGTAACGCGGTAGCACCACCATTGGGGTACGAGGTTCATTTCTCCGGCAACAGACTGCCCTTCCTGGAGCGCCGCGCGGGCTTGTTGAGTGAGTTCGAAAATGCCGGTCTCCAACGCGAAGATGAACATCGACAATGCGCGGAGATAATTGTCGGTGAGTATGTCGTCGAGCGTCTCCGCATAAGTATCGCCCTTGTCTTGTGCGACTTGGCCGCCAACGGCTTCCCCGAGTTTGTCGACGAGAGTGGCATCAGAGAGGGCTTGGTCAGCCAGCCAGTTGAAAACATCGCGGTCGAGACGGTCTAGCGAGCGAAGAATAAGACGGGCGAGCGCCTGTTCCATTGGTGACAAGTTTTGCTCGTCAAGAGAAACGTTGAGCAGGGAAAAAGCCCGCGCCGAGTAACGCCCAAGATGAAACGCGACAGCCGCCAATAGTCTGTGGAATCCACGCTCTGTGTCGTCCGGCGGACCATTGCTAATGACGGCTTCTATGGCCTCGCCGGCATGTTCGAAGGCTGAGCGTGCAAGGAGCTGGTCGCCGCCCTGCTCTCGTAGCCGCAACGCCATCAGCAGTAGGGTATAGCCGTAAGAATATAAATCGTAGGAGAGGTTGCGCGGGAAGCGGGGAGCCCCCTCCGGAAGCACACCGTCTCGCCAGATCATCGCGCGGGCCTGTCCTTTCGCAAGAAGGTCGTCGCGGAAACCAGACGCCACTGCGTGCTGGATCGCTTCCGATAGCTCTTCAGGGGTCATGCTCGGCCTCGACGAGATTGTAAACGGCAGCGATCAGCTGCTGGTGGGGCTCAACTCTCAAGCCAATGGCCTGCTGCGACACTGCGCCTCCGTATGCTCCGAGGTCATTAGATAAGAGCCTGTGAGGCGAGTTGCCGCTGAACGTGAAGAGCATATGCCCTACTTGGCGGGAAGAAATGCCGTCATTGAGCTGTGCGCGGTCTATCAGGTCGCCGAGAGCGGTATTGCCCGTTTCATGTAAGCGATCGGAAATGAAGCCGAGCGCATGGGGCGACGGCAGGCCGTCATGAGAGTCAAGAGCCTCACGCGCTTCCGCAACGGTGTCCGCATCGAGTGCCGCGCGGCTCTTGGCCTCAGTCTTCAGAAATCGTATTGGCTCGTCTTCGGCGGGCGGCTTGATAGCGATAACATCGTCTCCCCGGAGGGCCATATTTCGGTGATCCTTCCAGCGGAGACGTTTAATAGGGACGGAGTAAGCTGTCTCCGCATCTATGTATTCCGCTGCCAGTATCTCACCAAGGTCACCCGAACGTGCAGTCCTGGTCGTTGGTAAACGCTCTCGTACATAGCCGGCCGCCGCAGACTTGCCCAACCGCTCCAAAAGGCGGGCGAGACGTTCGGGTGACGCATAGTGGTGCGGCACCATTTTCGCTAGAAGCGGCGGTGCGACGTCCAAAACGTTTCCGGCGGCGGTAATCGTCACCAGGCACCCCGCGCCGACATCCTCTTCTTCCTTGTCGCTCCATATTGAAAAGTCGGTCGGCATCGGGTCAACTCGTGCAGCAGTACGTCAATGATAACATTACGCATTTCTTTTGTCGGTTCCCACCAAGAAATAAGCTCACGCAACAAATGGTAATAGGGCGGCAAAAGATTGTGCAGCGTGACACGGGACACCGCCTCAGCGCCAACCCAGTTAACGGCAATCCCGCGCCAGCTTTACGACGGCAAATGGTTGGTATGCCCCTAGTTTCGTAGATGGTTAGCATTGCCATTGTGACTCCGCAGAATCAACCCCGGGCCGTCCGTGGGCAGCGTGGGGGACTCCTATGACAACGCCCTCGCCGAGAGCATCAATGGCCTCTACAAGACCGAGGTGATCCGTCACCGCGGCCCATGGCCGGATCTGGAGCGCGTGGGGTTCGCCACGCTGGAATGGGTGGAGTGGTACAACAACCGCCGCATCATGGAGTCCATCGGCAACCGGCCGCCGGCGGACATCGAAGCCGAATACTACGAGCAACTCACCCAGTCGGCCCAGGCGGCCTGACTCACAACAAACGGTCTCCGGAATAGTCGGGGCGGTTCACCCCCAGTTCAGCCACGAGTGCCCGCTTCCGTGTGGGCGTAAGGATTTTTTTCCCAGCACGTCCTGAAGCATCGCCTTGTCGAGGCTCAGATCGGCGACCAGCTGCTTGAGCTTGCGATTCTTCTCGTCGAGCCGGCGCAGGCGCCGCAGCTCTAAGAGGTTGAGGCGCCATACTTCTTGCGCCAGCTATAGAGCGTCGCGTCGCCCACGCCCATCTTGCGGCAAACCTCTTGCTTCTCGGTAAAGCGGCTCCTCTTTACCGCATGCCCCTCCACGCAGTCCTCAGCTTCGATCAGGCCGGAAATTCCACTTCCAAACAGTCCAGAATCCTGGGAGAGGGTCACTGTCGAACGCCCCCGGGAATCCGTCAGCTGCACGGTGGCGATCAAGTGCACCACCCGCCAAAGGGACACCCTGCTATGTGCAACCCAGACGCCGTCCCGTCCCATGGTGACCTTCTCGACGCATTCCCGGAGGCCAATCTGCGCCGTATTGGACGTGTAGGCTGGTTAGTGCAACGTGAGCAGCTTGTCTGCCACC
>NZ_WNXE01000910.1:0-680 GCF_010993615.1 Arhodomonas sp. KWT
GCACCCTCCGCGGGCTCGATGGCGCCCTCGTCCACCAGCGCCACTACCCAGCGGGTCTCCACGCGGCAGAGGCCGCTCACCTCGTCCAGGGTCCAGCCCCGGGTGTGCTCCAGTATCACGCCGCTCAGGGCCTCGTCGGCTTCCGTCATGCCATACCTCGCATCCGTGTATGGCGGCATGCACCGCCGTTTATCCCAAGCATAGGTCATCCCCGCCGCGGTCACCGCGGGAAGAGATCGCCCTGGGCACCGTCGCGGCCGCGCTTGCGCGCGAGCCTTTCACGACGCCGTTCGGTCTCCTCGGCACCGGCGGGCAGGCGTGACGTCCAGGCGAGCGCCCCCTGCCAGTCCCGCCGGACGTGCTCGTGGTATTTCGCCAGCGCCTCCGCGGCGTGCGCGTCGCCGGCTTCGGCCAGGCCCTGCCAGATCGCGCGCGCCCCGGCCCAGTCGCCGGCGCGGCGGCGCAGGCGGGCGAGCTCGTGGCGCCCCGGCGCATCGAGGGCCGGAGCGGCCTCCAGCACCGCCCGCGCCCGGCGCTCGTCGCCACTCATGTACCATGCCCGGGCCGCCGCCCGGGAGCAGGCGCCCCAGCGCGCGGGCTCGGCGAAGACCTCCCCCAGCACCGGCCACAGTGCCGCCAGCGAGAGGAGGTCCCGACGGTTGTGATCCAGCACCGCCGGC
>NZ_WNXE01000911.1:0-677 GCF_010993615.1 Arhodomonas sp. KWT
CGGCCGCGGTACGTGGCCCGGTCACCGCCCGTGGCGGCCACGCCGCGCTGTTCGCCGGCGGCGACCGCGACAGCGACGTCTTTCAGCCCCTGTCGCCGGTCCTCATGCGGGCGCACCGGCGCGTGAAGCAGGCATTCGACCCCGGGGCGATCCTCAACCCCGGTCGGCTGTATCCGGAGTAAGCGACCATGCAGACCCAACTCGCCGACTTCATCCGCGACACCGAGGCCGGCCAGGAGGCGGACGCCATCCTGCGCAAGTGCACGCACTGCGGTTTCTGCCTGGCCAACTGCCCCACCTACCGGCTATGGGGCGACGAGCTCGACAGCCCCCGCGGGCGCATCTACCAGGTGAAGCAGGTACTGGAGGGCGCAGAGCCCACCGAAAGCCTTCAGACCCACCTGGACCGCTGCCTCACCTGCCGGGCCTGCGAGACCACCTGCCCGTCCGGCGTCGAGTACGGACGTCTCGCCGACCTGGGTCGCGAGATCGTCGAGCGCGAGGTGCCGCGCCCGGTGTCCACACGCGCGCTGCGCTGGGCGCTGCGCGTCGTGCTGCCGCGACGGCAGCTGTTCTCCGCGCTCCTCGGCATCGGCCGTACGGTACGGCCGCTGGTGCCGCAGCCCCTGCGCTCGAAGATCCGCCCGCGCCGCACCGCCCCGGCCTGGCCGCAGGCG
>NZ_WNXE01000912.1:0-677 GCF_010993615.1 Arhodomonas sp. KWT
GCCCTCGTGCTCGCGCTCGTCGCCCTGCTGGCCCTGCTGCCGGCGCTGCTGCGCCCGGACGCGCAGGCCCGGGCGAAAGACGAGGCCGGGCGGATCGCCGCGGACGCCGCGACCCGGCTCGGCAACCGCGTCACCACCGCCCTCGAGCGTGTGGAGGACGCCGGCGACGGGACCGCGCTGCGGAATGCGTTCCCCGCCGCGCAGCGCATCCGGCACATCCCCCCCGCCGGCCTGGCCCCGGCACCCCGTGCGGAGCCACCGGTGGGCTATGCCCTGGCGGAGCAGGTGGCGCGCTGCCTGCGTACCGGCAGGTCGAGCGTGGAGGTCCATCTGCCCGGCTCGGCACGGGCACAGCTCAATCTCGTCGCGGCCGCCGGCAACGACGCGGGGGCGTGGCTGGTGACCCTGCCCGTGTCACGGCTCCTGGACTGGGCCTCCCCCGGCAAGGCCGCCGCCGCGATCCGTCACGGCGATACCGTGCTCGTACAAAGCGGCAGGGTCGACGGACCGAATGCCAGCGCTCCGGTGCCGGGACAGGTCTGGTCGGTGGCGGTACAGCAGCCGCCGCCGCGGCTGCCACTGGACATCCCGGGCGCCTGGCTCGCCGTGCTCGGGCTCGCCGGGCTGGTAACCGGCGGCGCCGGCGCCTACCTTCGCCGGTGCGGCGCACCGGCGGC
>NZ_WNXE01000913.1:0-676 GCF_010993615.1 Arhodomonas sp. KWT
GCCGTGCCGGGGGGTGGGCCAGTCCGGTGCTCAACCACGGCCCGATCACGCTGGACACGCGCACCTCGGAGGTTCACTTGGACGGCGAACCGATCACCCTCACGGCGTTCGAGTACCGCCTTCTCGCCTACCTCATGCACCACCCCGGCGAGGTGCTGTCGAAGACACAGCTCATGGAGCACCTCTACGCCGACGACGACCAGCGCGACTCCAACGTCCTCGAGGTCTTCGTCCGCCGCCTGCGCCGCAAGCTCGATCCGCACCGGCGCTGGCAGCCCATAGAGACCCTGCGCGGCCAGGGCTACCGGCTCGCGCCGTGGCGGTAACGGCCTCACTCCACAGACGGCTGCTGGTCACCGCCGGCATCGTTACCGTGGCATTCACCCTGCTCGCAGCGACCGGCCTGGAGCAGGCGTTCCGCCGCAGCGCGATCGCCGCCGAGCGCGACCGCCTGCGTGGCCAGGTCCATACCCTGCTCGCGGCCATGCGCGTGGGCGAGAAAGGCATACGCCCCGGAGCCAGCCTGCCGGAGCCCCGGTTCGCCCGCCCGGGCTCCGGGCTGTATGCGTGGGTGCTCACGCCGGAGGGAGGCCAGGTCTGGCACTCGCGCTCCGCGATCGGCCAGTCCCTGCCGGCCCCGGAGTGGGTCACCCCCGGCACGGTCCGGTTCCGGCAC
>NZ_WNXE01000914.1:0-675 GCF_010993615.1 Arhodomonas sp. KWT
GACATCATCTTTCGGAGCGTGATCATGGACCCAAGCAGACGCGAGTTCCTGCGCCGGGCCGGGGTGCTCACCGCCGGTGCGGCGACGATCCCCCTCAGCGAGGCCCGGGCGGCGATCAACGAGCAGCCGCCCCGCCGCGGCGGCGATCCGGACCGCCGCTACGCGATGCTGATCGACCTGCGCCGCTGCATCGGCTGCCAGGCGTGCACGGTGAGCTGCTCGCTGGAGAACCAGCCCCCCATCGGGCAGTTCCGCACCATCGTCCACCAGTACGAGGTGGCGGAGTCCGACGGTGACGGCGTGGCCAGCTTCATGCTCCCGCGGCTGTGCAATCACTGCGACGAGCCGCCGTGTGTGCCGGTCTGCCCGGTGCAGGCCACCTTCCAGCGCCGCGACGGCATCGTGGTCGTGGACAACGAGCGGTGCGTGGGCTGCGGCTACTGTGTCCAGGCCTGCCCCTACGACGCGCGTTTCATCAACCACGAGACCCGCACCGCCGACAAGTGCACCTTCTGCGTCCACCGCCTGGAGGCGGGGCTGCTGCCCGCCTGCGTGGAGAGCTGCGTGGGCGGTGCCCGGGTGATCGGCGACCTGCGCGACCCGGACAGCACCATCAGCCGGATGCTGCGCGAGCACGAGGACGACATCCGCGTGCTCAAGCCGGAGATGGGGACC
>NZ_WNXE01000915.1:0-675 GCF_010993615.1 Arhodomonas sp. KWT
CGCCTGCCCGCACCACCGCTGCTGGTCGCCGACCAGCTGCCCGCCGACGATCCGCAGAAAACGGTGCTGATGGACTACAAGGCGGCCTACGAGGGGCGCTACGGGGAGCCCGCCTCGACCTTCGGGGGGTATGCCTACGATGCCCTGCACTTATACGTGCGGGCCGTGCGCAAGGCGGGGACGACCGCGCGCCCCGCGGTGCGGGACGCGCTGGAGACCGTCTCGGACTACGTCGGGGTAACGGGGATCTTCAACCTGGGCAGCGACGACCATATGGGCCTGGACCGGAAGACGGCCTTCCGCATGGCCGAGATCCATGACGGTCAGTGGCGGCTGATCGACTGACCCCATCGCCGGGCGCGGCCCCCGCGGCCGCGCCCGCACCCTGTTTCAGCCGCCGCCGTCGATACCGGCCTTGGCCAGTGCCTTCAGGAGCTCGCGGCGCGCCTTGGCCGGCTTCTGGATCGGATCCGAGCGCAGCCGTGCGACCTCCTCCGCCGTATACGGCTCGAAGTCCGCGGGCGTGCTCTGCGGTGCGAACGCCTTCAGGCTCCAGTTCATCACCGCGGCCAGGTCCGCGTCGTTCAGCGGTGAGAGCGCCGCGCCCGGCACCCGGCCCAGGTAGGCCCGTCCCTCGGGAAGCTGCACCATCCGGCCGATGATGCCGCGCATGTC
>NZ_WNXE01000916.1:0-673 GCF_010993615.1 Arhodomonas sp. KWT
TGATAGGCCTCCAGTCTGGCGCGTTCGAGCCGGGCGACGTCCGGGAGGTACGGCAGTCCGGCGGCGGCGCGGAAGGTCTCGATGAACGCGGGAAAGCCGGCGCCGTAGGCCAGCAGTACCGGTGAGTCCGGCAGTTCGTCGGCCACGTACGTCCGCGCCATGGCGTGGAAGAACGCCTCGCCCACCAGTCGTTCGGTGACCGGATAGGCCTCGCGCAATGCCTCCACGAGGCTGACGTGGATGTTGTTGCGGTGGATGTCGAGCCGTCCCGGCGGCGTCACGCCGGCGGGGGCGGGTGCGCCCGGACGGCGCAGCGCGCTGGCCAGCGCTGTCTCGAGGGTTGCAGAGGCGCTCATGAGGTGGCCTCCCGGGGGGCGTCGGTGAGCCGGGTGTCGGCCCGCCGCGCCTCGTCGAGGAGGACCGGCCACTCGGGGACGTCGCCGTCCCACTCGATCAGTGTCGGCACTGGACCGCTGCGGAGGAGGGTGCGCTCGTAGAGCGCCCAGACCGTGTCAGCGACCCGTCGGTCATGGCTGTCGATGGCGAACGGGGCGCCGGTGTCGTCGTGGCCCAGGGCATGGCCGGCGAGATGGATCTCGTCAACGGGACCGGTGGGAAATGCGTCGATGTAGGCGGCCGGGTCGTGGTCGTGGTTTGTCGCCGACACGGCGAC
>NZ_WNXE01000917.1:0-671 GCF_010993615.1 Arhodomonas sp. KWT
TCGCGGTATCGCGCCAGCAGGCGCTCGTAACGTGTGCTCTCGTCCATCTCGCTGTCTCCTCTCGTGGGATGCGTGGCGGTGGTTGCCGTGGCGCGCTCAACGCCCGCGCATACGGGCGGCGAGCCGCCGTGCGAGTGCGGCGCCGGTCAGGGGCAGGGCGACAGTGATCAGCACCATCACCGTGCCCAGGGCGTTGATCTCGGGGCTGATGGAGTTGCGCAGCATCGCGAAGATCTGCGTCGGCACGGTCTCCACGCCCCCGGGCTTCCAGAACAGCGTGCCGGTGATGTCGTCGAAGGAGATCGTGAAGCTGAACAGCATCCCGGCGAGTACCGCCGGCAGCATCAGCGGCAGCGTGACCTCGCGGAACGTCTGCAGCGGGTTCGCGCCGAGGCTGCGGGCGGCGTCCTCGTATTCCCGGCGGATGCCCACCAGCCGTGCCTGCACCACCAGCACCACGAAGGGCAGGGTGAAGATTACGTGGCCGGCGAGCAGCAGCGGGAAGCTCTTGGGCACCGAGAGGAACTGCAGGAACAGCAGCAGCGCCACCGCGAGCACCACCTCCGGCACGAGGATCGGTGCCACCAGTGCGGTGGAGACCAGGCGCTTGCCGGGGAAGTCGTAGCGCACCATCGCCATCGAGGCGAGCACGCCGATGGTGGTGGAGATCA
>NZ_WNXE01000918.1:0-670 GCF_010993615.1 Arhodomonas sp. KWT
CAGCGGGTCGCGCCCGAAGGCCTCGTAGACGGCCTCGTCAACGCCGTTGAGTCCGGCGGCGGCCTCGCGGAAGGCGGCACGCTGGTCGTCGTCCAGGGTCACGATCTCGACTCCATTCCGGGGCTGAGTGTCATCACTGCATCCTCCGGCGCCGCCGCGCTCCCGTCGGCGAGCGCGGGGCGTTGTCCGGGGGGCAGTCGGGTGATCATCTCGCGGATCGCCTCCGCCGGGACCGGGCGGTGCGAGAAGAAGTCCACGGGCACGGTGTAGCCGAGGATCAGCCGTGCCAGGCGGTCCTCATCCAGGGCCGCCAGCAGGCTGCCCCCCAGCACGTCGAGGGGGCGCTCGAGTACCCGGGCGTCGAGTACCGTGGCGACGTCGTTGATGGTGATGACCCGTTCGGCGTATTCCACCAGCGGATAGATCGCCGATGCGGTCAGGTACACATCCCGGTACTGACGCAGTCGGGCGATGATACCGGCGAGGAGCCGCGGGTCATGGAAATCGTGGCCGAGGCGCACCACCAGCGGCAGGTGGCGGGCGCGGGCGCGCTCCAGCGCATTGGCGAGCGCCGTGGCGGCGTTGACCGGGCTGTCCAGCGCGACCAGGGGATCGTCGTCGGGCTGGGCGATGTACAGCGCGTAGCGTCCGGGCATCGGGTCACGCAGGG
>NZ_WNXE01000919.1:0-668 GCF_010993615.1 Arhodomonas sp. KWT
CTGCCATGTGAACATCGAGATCCGCTGCAGCGACCCCGGCGAGCACCGCCGCCGGGTGGAGCGCCGCCATGCGGACGCCGGCAGCCTGCCGGCGCCGGGCTGGGACGATGTGTGCCGGCGTGACTACCACCCCTGGCAGGAGCCGCCCCTGCGGCTCGACACCGCCGGCCGGACGGTAGAGGCGTCGTTCTCGGAGCTGGTCGCCCTCATCGACGCGCAGTCCGGGGGCTGATCGCCGTGGCAGGGGCACGGCAGTACGTGAAGGTCGGCGAGCTGGCACGGCGCACCGGGCTTACCGTGCGCACGCTCCACCACTACGACGCCATCGGCCTGCTGCGGCCGTCGGCGCGCTCCGGCGCCGGGTACCGTCTCTACGCCCCGGCGGACGTGGCCCGTCTCCACGGCATCCTGGCGCTGCGCCAGCTCGGGCTCTCCCTTGCCGATATCCGCGCCACGCTGGCGGCGGACGGTGTCTCCCTCGCCGGCATCGTCGCCGAGCAGATCCGCTCGCTGGACCGCCGGATCGAGGAGGCGCGGGCGCTGCGCGACCGCCTCGCCGTGCTGGATGCCGCGATGGCCGCCGGTGAGCCGCCCGAGGGCGAAGACTGGCTCGCCACCCTCGCGCTGCTGCGCCGCTACCGCGAGCACTTCACCGCCGCCGAGCTCCG
>NZ_WNXE01000091.1:0-9575 GCF_010993615.1 Arhodomonas sp. KWT
GTCCACCACGCCGGTAGCGTCAGCCTCAAGACCGCGGCGACACCCACCAGCAGCACCGCGAGCACGATATCGGGCATGAAAGCGGTCTGGCGTTTCATGGCGATTCGGCGCGCCCTCGCCATGACCGTGATCGTGAGCGTGCCCAGCGCCCCCACGGTGACGGCATGCAGCGCGGTCGTCGGCATCGGGCTGCCGGTCACCCAGGCCGCCCCGAGCAGCGCCAGGCCGAGCGCCAGCCAGGCATACCCGGCACCGAGCAGGATCAGGTCATGCCGGTCGAGGCAGCGCCACAGCCGCCAGCGGCCGAGCCGCAGCCCGGCAGTCGCGGCCACCAGCAGCAGGACACCACCGGCGGCCACGTGGGCACCGGGAACCGCCCGGAGCAGCACAGCGATGCCGCCGAGCAGCAGCAACGCCCCCTCCAGCCGGGGCTGTACCCGGGCCGACAGTACAGCCCCCTGCAGCCGCAGGTGTCCGGCTGCGGCCGGCGCGATCAGGCGCCCTCCCATGAAGAGCATGAGTACGGCGAGCAGCACCACCGCCTCTCTCAGGACAACGTGCTCGGGGCCGGACAGTTCTGCGACATCGCTCACCTGCGTCAGCACCGCGGCCAGGGCGATGGCGATCAGAAGCGGCCCGGTTGCGCGGTTCCGCCATTTCTTCGCCGCCCGCATGAACGGCGGTGCCGCGAGCACGACCACGGCCGAGGCGAACAGTCCGTTGGCGAGCAGCGCCACCGTACCCCCGGGTGCAGCCAGGAAGGCGAGACGCCCCGCCAGCCAGAACGTCAGTAGCGCGGCGAGCACCGGCCGCCGGATACGGTTGATGGTGAAACCGGCAACGACGGCGAGGGCGAAGCCGAACAGCATCTCGTGGGCATGGCCCGTGCTCGTGGCGAGCCCCGGCAGCAGGGCGCTGCCGCCGGTCAGCGCATGAACCGACAACGGCACCACGAGCAGGGCATGGGCGGCGGCCAGGGGAAAAAACAGCACCTGCGCCCCGACACGCTGCCCGGACGGGCCGCCTCGGCCGCCCACGCTCATTCCACGCACACGGGCAGCGTGGCGAATCCGGCCGCGGGGAATCCGGCCCGTTCGGACAAACGCTGCGGATCGGGACGGAACCAGGCCGTTCCCTCCAGCAGCGCCTCCAGCATGACCCGAAGCTCCATCCTCGCGAGCGCCGCCCCCGGGCAGACGTGGATGCCGCCACCGTAGAGCAGGTTACCGTCCTGACGGCGGGTGAGGTCGATCCGGTGGGCCTGCTCGAACGCCGCCTCGTCGCGATTCGCCGCGATCCAGTTGATCGACACGGTAGCCCCGGCGGGGATGGTCCGGCCACCCAGCGTGACCCCGCGAGTGGTGCGGCGCCGGTTGGACACCAGCGGGCCATCCACGCGCAGGATCTCCTCGACGGCCGCCGGCACCTGGGTGTGATCACGCCGCAGCAGCGCCTGCAGCGCCTCGTCCGCCGCCAGGTGGTGGACGAGAATGCCCACGGCGGCGGATAGCGTGCCCACCTCGCCCATCGTCCAGTTGCGCAGCACGCTCACCAGCTCGTCGCGTCCGAGGGGCCGGCCGGCGACACGCGCGGCCATGAGCTCACCGGTCACGTCGCCGCCCGGGATTTCCCCGCGGCGGCGCCGGCCGATCATGTCGTCGACGTAGTCCTCGAACTCTTCGGCGATCCCGGCCATGGCGATACGGTCGCGCGCGAGGGTCGCGGCATGATTGCGCGCGGTCCATCGCAGCAGCGACGGGGCCATGGACTCCGGCCAGCCTAGAAAGGCGCACTGGGCGCGCGCGGCGAAGGGTCCGGCGACGTCTTCCATGATCTCCACGGCGCCCTGCGCCGGCACCGCCCCGATACACGAACGGGCCACCGCGGCACACCGCGCCTCGAACGTCGCGACCCGGCCGGGGGAGAGGAGCCGCTCGACGAGCCGTCTGTAGGCCGTGTGCTCCGGCGGGTCCATACCGTTCGGCACGGACAGGTGCCGCGAGACGCGATTGCTGAACACCGCGGTATCGTGGAGGACACGCTCGACATCCTCGTGACGGAAGACACTCCAGGCAGCGAAATCGCTGAACGCCACCGGGCAGCGCTCGCGCATGTCGTCGTAGCGCCCGACCGGATCCCGGGACGTATCCGGGATCGTGGGATCCCAGTCCTGCTCGCAGCACTCACTCATCGCAGCTTCCTTGAACATGTCGCCGACCGGCGGCCGACGCTTTGGGTTATCCGAGCGGCTTCCCACACCTTTGCCAACACCGGGGCGTAGCCACAGGCCGGAAACACGGCCCGGCTACGCATGAAGGCCGGCGAGCCTATCGGCACCGACGTTTTCAGCCGGCATACGACGTGATGTCGGCCACCAGGAGCAGACGATCCACCGAGGACCGTGCTGAACGGCCGGAGACACCTTGTTTGCCATTGAAACTTTCCCCTGGCCACTTTAAGATTCATACAAAATACTTATTTTAAGGCGACGACATGCTCCAGGCAATCAGACGCCGGCGGAACCGGCCGGAAACACCGCCCCCGATCCACGAGGACGATGGCGATACGCTGCACCAACGGATCGCCGCGCTCGAACAGGAGCGGGACACGGCCCTGCGGCGTTGCCGCGAGCTCGACGACGCACTGCAGCTACGCGGTCGCGTCGTACGCGGATTCGACCAGTTCGGCCAGTCCCTCAGCGCCCTGCGCGGCTCGTTCCAGCAGCTTTCCTCCATGCTGAACAGCCGGCGTGCGGACGCGGAGACCACCGCCGGGGAATCGACCACCAGCGGCACGGCAGTCGCGGACCTGGTCGCCCGTCTCACCCACGTCAGCGAAACGATCGGCCAGACCTCGGAGCACGTGGAGACCCTCGACCGCGAGGCTGGTGCGATCCGGGAGCTCGTCGATATCGTTGACGGTGTCTCCCGCCAGACCAATCTGCTGGCCCTCAACGCGAGCATCGAGGCCGCCCGCGCCGGTGCCCACGGCCGGGGGTTCAGCGTCGTCGCCGAGGAGGTACGCAACCTGGCCTCCCGGGCCGGCGAGGCAACCGAACAGATCGGCACCGCCGTGGCGCGGGTACAGGATCGGGTGACGACGACCACGACCGTGACCCGCGACAATGCGGAACAGGTCGCCGCGCTCAGCGACGAGGCACAGCAGGTGCGCGACCGCCTGGCCCACCTGCTGGAACTGGCGCGGGGCACCAGCACGACCCTCGGCTGGGCCGGGTTGCTCGCGGAGGTGGAACTGGCCAACCTTGAAGAGCTGGAGATCAAGCTCACCGTCTACCAGGTCCTCGGCGGCGCGTCCGGGCAGGGAGCGGACGATCTGCCGGACGAGACGCAATGCCCGCTTGGCCAGTGGTACTATGCCGGCGAGGGACGCGCCCTGTTCGGCGACGACCCGGACTTCGGGGCGATCGAGGCACCCCACCGCGAGGTGCACATCCAGGCCAGGGCGGCGGTCGCCGCGTACTGGCGCGGTGACATCGAGGCCGCCGTTACCGCCCTGGAGCGCATGGAGGCGAACAACCTCGACGTGATGGAGCGGTTGCGGCGACTCGTGCGCCGGCGCGTCACCAGCGAATGACCCATGGGCCGGGGATGATGCCCCGGCCGGTGCGTCACGGCACGGCCCGGGGAAGGGCGGACGCCGGGATAACCGGCGGGAGCCCGGAGCCGTGAGCGGGAGACCATGGCCGGCGACGCTACGCCGTGCCGCGCAGGCTTCGCCCGGCATGCCGTGTACGGCCGGCGGCGCGGACTCAGCCGACCGGTGCCGGTCATCCGCCGGGGTCCGGCCTCAGCCGCGTCACCCTTACCATCGCCGGATCGTCGGCATGGTCCACGAGGATGCGGCGCACCCGGTCCTGCCAGGCCGCGGCGAAGGCGGCGTTCTCCGCCGTATCGGCGCGCCCCTGCAGCATGGCCATCAGACGCCCTTTCTGCTGTCCGTCGGCCGGTACCACGCCGGCGTCGAAGCGCACGGCGACGGCTTCGCCGCTGTCGAGGCGCCGGAGGCACACGCCCCCGCCGGCCCCCTCGACGGACGCATCAAAGCGGAGCAGGCCGTTGCGGGCGAACCGCCCGCCGATCCCCTTGAAGCCGCCCTCCGCTGCGGCACCGGTGAGCAGGGTCAGCACCTGGGCGACCACCCCGGTAGTGCCGTCGTCGGCGCGTGCCGGCATGTCCACGGCGACCCCGCCGCGCTCCGGTAACGTGTCCGGGTACAGCGCCGTCAGGGCCGCGCGGCCGGTGAGAAAGGCACCGGCCACCGTGGGACAGGAATGCCCCGCGAGACGGACCGCGTCCGCGTAGCGGTACTCGAGAACACCGTCCTCGCTGGCACCGAGCAGCCCGGCCAGCGGATCCCGGACCCGCACGACCGGCGCCCGGTCAAAGAACACGGGAAATTGCATGGTTACCCCCTGACAGCCGGCAGCCCCGCTTCCGGCGGGGAACGCCGTCACTCCTGCAGCCGCGCGTCCATCGTGATCTCCGCGTTGAACAGCTTCGAGACGGGACAGCCCGCCTTCGCGGCCTCGGCCGCGGCGCTGAAACGCTCCCGGTCCGCACCCGGGATACGCGCCCGGACGTCCAGATGGACCGTGGTGATGGTAAAGCCACTGTCGTCCGGCTCGATGGTCACGGTCGCCGTGGTATCGATTCGTTCCGGCGTGAGGTCGTCCTGCCCCAGCACCATCGACAGGGCCATCGAATAGCAGCCCGCGTGAGCGGCCGCCAGGAGCTCCTCGGGGTTGGTCCCCTCGCCCTGCTCGAAACGGGTACCGAACGAATAGCCGGCACCCGCCACGGTGCCGCTCTGCGTGGAGACGGTACCGCCCCCCTCCTTGAGTCCGCCCTGCCAGACCGCGGTTGCGTTGCGTTTCATGATGCCTCCCGAAAGGCTAGCGGGTGTTGACTGCCCGGCTCCGGCGTCGCGCCGGCGGGCACAGAGATAGCGTTTGAGGTAATAGTAGGCGCCGATCAGGCGAACGCGATGGGCCGGCTCACCGGCGGGGGCCGAACGCCGCACCACCGCACTCCGGTAACACGCCATGGTGCGCTCGGCGAAACACCGCGCCGCATCGTCACCGCGCTCTGTCTCCAGATACCGCAGCCGATCGCGCTCGCATTCCATGCTCGCCACGAGAAGCCGGGCCACGTCCATGGGCTCACCACTCAGCCACCGTTAAAAACCGGCCCCCCGCTCCGGGGCCGCATGTACTCCCCGGGGTCACTCCGGGAGATTATGGAAATCGCCGGCGGCCGTTGGGGCCACCCATAAAAAGTATAATAAATATTTCTTTTTGTGCAACAACGAATGGTGCATGGGCAACCGCAACGGATCTCCCGCCGCGGCACCGGATCCCCACCGTCACGCCGCCGAGGGGGAAACCGTCCGGCGGGCGTTCACCTGCACGTGACACACCGGACGTGACAGGCAGCGTCATTTCACGGGATATTGGGGCCTGGGAAGATGGCTCACGCCCCGCGGCGAAGGCCCGTAAAAAGGTGCGCGGGCGGCGCACCGGGATCCGACCACGACAACACGGGAGGTCAAATTGTCCGTCACCAGCTTCCGGATCACCCCCAACACCGAACCGACCAGCGCCGACGACAGGGCGGCCATTCTCGCGGATCCCGGTTTCGGGCGTTTCTTCACCGATCATATGGTCCACGTACGCTGGACCGCCGCCGGGGGGTGGGAAGCCGGCGAGGTTCGTCCCTACGGGCCGCTGAGCCTGGACCCGGCCACCGCCGCCCTGCACTACGGCCAGACCGTGTTCGAGGGGATCAAGGCCTACCGCCATCCCGACGGCTCCGTGTGGACCTTCCGCCCGGAACGCAACGCCGAGCGCCTGCGCGCATCGGCGCGCCGTCTGGCGCTGCCGGAGCCGGACACCGGGACCTTCCTCGGCGCACTCGAGTCACTGGTCCGCCAGGACGTCGACTGGGTGCCCACACCGCAGCATCACGGCGCGGAGTCCAGCCTGTACCTGCGTCCGTTCATGATCGCCAGCGAGCCCTTTCTCGGCGTGCGGCCCTCACACACGGTGGATTTCCACGTGATCGCCTGCCCCACCGCCGCCTACTTCTCCGGGGGCGTGAAGCCGGTCCGCATCTGGCTGTCGCGCCGTTACACCCGGGCCGCCCCCGGCGGCACCGGCGCGGCCAAGTGCGGCGGCAACTACGCCGCCTCCCTTGCCGCCCAGCAGGAGGCGTCGGCGCACGACTGCGAGCAGGTGGTCTTCCTCGATGCCAGCGAGCACCGCTGGGTCGAGGAGCTCGGCGGCATGAACGTGTGCTTCGTGTTCGACAACGAGCGGCTGGTGACCCCGCCGGTCTCCGGGACCATTCTCGAGGGCGTCACCCGCGCCTCGCTGCTGGAGCTCGCGGCGGACGCCGGCCTGAGCGTCGAGGAGCGCCCGGTGAGCATCAACGAATGGATCGAGGCGGCGGATTCCGGCTCGCTTACGGAGGTCTTCGCCTGCGGGACCGCGGCGGTGGTGACCCCCATCGGCGAGCTGGTCACCGAGGAGCGCACCATCGCCTGCGGCGACAGTGACGGCGGCACCGTCGGCCCGATGCTGCGCCGCGCCCTCCTCGACCTGCAGTACGGCCACCGCCACGATGAGCGCGGCTGGATGACGCGCCTGGCATGACCGGGCCGTGGCCCGCCGCTACGGTGGCGGGCCTCCCGGCACGGCGTCAGCCACCGGCGGCCTCTTTGCCAGTGGTCCGCCTGCGGGGACGCCCGGCGGCCTTGAGGTCCCCGGCCAGTGCCAGCACGCCGATGATCACCGCCCCCTGGACGATGTCCTGCATGCCGGCGGGCAGGCCGGCGATCTGCATGGTCGTGACGATGAGGACCAGCAGCAGTGCCCCGAAGAACGTCCCCAGCGCCGTCGAGCTGCCGCCGTAGATGAGCGTCCCGCCGACCACGACCGCGCCCACGGACTGGAGCAGGTAGGGCTTGCCCATCTCCAGGAAGGCGCCGCCGACGTAGGCCGAGAGCAGCACGCCGGTCACCGCCGCGAGCACGCTGCTGGTGAAGAACGCCAGGAAGATGGTGCGATCGGTCCGGATACCGGCGAGCCCCGCCGCGCGGAGATTCTGCCCCACCGCCATCAGGCTGCGCCCGTACGCCCGCGTGCGCAGCACCCAGGCGGCGAAGGCCACGATCACCAGACTGACCAGCGTTATCACCGGAAAGCCGAGCAGCTTGCCGGTGGTGAGCGTCTTCAGCACCGGATCGACGGCGAACGTCGAGAAGTGCTGGTTGGCGAGCAGAACCGCCGTCGCCATGATGTAGCCGGTGGCGAGTGTCGCAATGATGGCCGGGATGCCGAGGCGCAGGACCAGGAAGGCATTGACCGAGCCGACCACGGCCCCGATGGCGACCACCGCCAGCACCCCGACGGGCACCATCGCCGCCGAGCCCTGGATGATGCTCATGCCGACGAAGGCGCTGAAGGTGACCACGCTGGGGATGGACAGGTCGATGTTGCCCCGGCCAGTGGAGACCACGAACATCTGACCGATGGCCACCATGGTCAGGAACGCCGTCGAGGTCAGGACGCCGCTGAGACTCTGGAGGCTGAAGCTCTCGGCGAACACGCTGAGGATCCCCCACAGCACCACCACACCGATCGCCGACCAGATCCAGCGATTCCCGGCCGCCCAGCTGAAAAACCCGCTCATTCCGCCGTCTCCTTCTGCCCGACCAGCGTCCGCAACGCCAGAATGCCGATCAGCAGCGCCCCCTGGACCGAGGCGTTGTAATCCGTACTGATCCCGATGAAGCCCAGCAGCGCCCCGATCAGCGAGAGCGTGAGCGCGCCGAAGACGACCCCAACCGGGGTGACCGAGCCGCCGACCAGCCGGCAACCGCCGATTACCACCGCGGCGACGCTGAGCAGCGTGAACGAGCCGCTGGCGTTGATATCCGAGGCCGTGTTCACCGCCGTGAGGGAGAGCCCGGCGAACAGGCCGAACACGCCGGCGACGACGTAGCGCGCGACGGTGTAGGTGAACGCCGACCAGCCCATGTGGCTGAGGGCCTGGGCGTTGTTGCCGAAGCCCCGCAGGACCACGCCCAGCCGCGAGCGGTTGACCGCCCAGGCGAGCACCCCCGCGCCGGCGATCATGACCACCGAGGCGGGGACACCGGCGAGCGACCACGAGAACAGCGCGCTGAGCCACGCCGGGCTGCTCCCGCCCGGGCTTTCCTGCAGCGTATAGCCGATCCCGAGCCAGATGAACGAGGCACCCAGGGTCACGACGATGGCGGGCAGCTTGCGCCCCTCGATCAGGGCGCCCAGGCTCCCGTAGCCCGCAACCAGCGCGAGCAGGGCCAGCGCCCCCGGGCCGGGATGGGCGACCAGCACCGTGGCGCTGACCACGTTGACCAGCCCGGCGAAGGCCCCGACGCCCAGGTCGATATGACTGCCCCCGACCACGAACATCTGCGCGGCGGCCACCAGCACCAGCGGCACCGCCGGCCCCAAAAGCAGGTCGAGGCCGAACGCGCTGACCGCCATCGGGTTCATCGAGCCGATGATGGCGAAGATCACCATCGTGCTCAGGAACGGCGCGACCCGGAACAGCCACTGCCGCCATTGCCCCTGGCGCGCCCGGCCCGCACCGGCGGCGGCAGGCGTGGCCTCCTCCACGATCTCGCTGAACGCGGAGCTCACGATCGCCTCCTCGCTGATGTCCTCGCCGCGGAGCTCGCACGCGATCGCGGCCTCGCTGAAGACCAGGACCCGGTCGCACTCCAGGAACTCGATATCCTCGCTGCTGTACCAGATGATGAGCTTGCCGGCCTCGGCCAGCTCGCGGACCACGTCGTAGAAATCGCGCTTGACCGAGACGTCCACGCCGCGGGTGGGATCATCGAGCAGGATCACGTCCGCATCGGCGAACAGCGCCCGTGCCACCAGCGCCTTCTGCTGGTTGCCGCCGCTGAGCTCCAGGATCGGCGAGGGCAGGCGCTCGCGATCCAGGCGCAGCTTCTCCAACCACCGGTCGATGCGCCCGAGTTCGCCGCGCCCGGCGAGCGGCGCCAGCGGGCCACGCTTGCCGGTCTGGCCCACGGCGATGTTCTCCTCCACGCTCCACAGGGGGAAGACCCCCTCCCTGCGGCGGTCCCCGGAGACGAAACCGACGGACCCGAGGCACTGCACGCTGCCCCGGCGTGCCTGACGGAAGACCTCGTGAAGCATCTCGCGCTGGCCGCTGCCCTCCAGCCCGGCAAAGCCGACGATCTCGCCGGCGTGAAGCGCCAGGGTCTGCCCGCCGGTACCGCGGACATGGTCGCCGCCAATGCGCACCAGCGGCTCGCGCGCCACCGCCGCGCCGTCCCGGCCGCGGGCCCCGGCATCGGCGTGGTGGCTCTCCAGCTCCCGGCCCGCGTCACCGCCCATCCAGTCGACGAGCTGACCCACCGAGGTTTCCGCCGAATCGCCCTCCCAGACCTTCTCGCCGTTGCGCATCACGGCGATCCGCGAGGCGATGTCCACGACTTCGCCGAGCTTGTGGCTGATGAACACGAACGACACACCCTCC
>NZ_WNXE01000091.1:9672-11550 GCF_010993615.1 Arhodomonas sp. KWT
CGCCGGAGCGCGCCTCCATGTACCGCCGCAGCTGCATGCTGCGCTCGGAGTCCAGCGACGACGTGGGCTCGTCGAGGATGAGCAGCCGCAGGCTGGGATCACTCGCGGCCCGGGCGATCTCCACCATCTGCCGCTGCCCGATGGGCAGGTCGCCGACCCGCGCGTGGACATCGATGCCAGCGTCCGGAAAGACCCGGTCGATGCTCCGGCGGGCGCGCCGCCCGTAATGGGCGTGCCACAGGGGGCCGCCACCGGCGATCCGGGCATCCTCGAGGAAGAAGTTCTCCGTGACCGACAGATTGGTGCACAGGGACAGCTCCTGGTGGACGATCCGGATCCCCTGCACCCGGGCGTGCCGCGGCGAAAAGCGCTGGAAATCCACCGGCACGCCGGCAATCGCGAGACTGCCCCGGTCGGGCGCGGTCACGCCGCAGAGGATGCGCATCAGCGTGCTCTTGCCGGCCCCGTTGGCGCCGACGAGGCCGAGGACGTCACCGGCGGCGAGAACGATGCCGACGTCGCGGTTGGCCGTCGTCGGGCCGTAGGCCTTGGTAACACCCTCGAGGGCGACGACGTTCGGCGCAGGGGGGCCGGACGGCGATACCGCATGCGCGGCACCGGTCTCCCCGGTCGCTGTTTCCGGGAAAGGATCGCGTGGGGACTCGCTGGGGCTCATAACGGCTCCTGGGCATGCATGTAGGCCCGGTCACCCCGCGGGGTGACCGGGCACAAGCCGGTCACTTGTCGAGCAGGTGCCCGGTGACCCAGTCGTGCGTGTACTCGGGACTGACGATGACGCCAGGCTTCATGTCCCTGTACTCGCCCAGGTTGTCGTTGGTGACCGTCGCCACCGGCATGAGCATGGTCTTCGGGGGCGTTGCGCCCTGCTCGATCTCGTAGGCGAGCCAGAACGCGGCACTGCCGATGCCGGGCGCGGTGTTCTTGGAGATCGTGCTGTAGCCGGTCTTCTCGCGGCGATCGGCCCACCAGTGGATGAAGTTCGAGCTGCCACCGCCCACGATGATCGGCATGTCGTCGGCGTACTCGCCGCCATACTGCTCGAAGGCCTTGGCGACACCGTAATCGTCGCCGCCACCCTGGGTGAGCACCGCATCGACGTGCGGGAGGCTCGGCAGGATGTTTGCTACCGCCGACTGGGCCACCGAGCCCGTCGCCTGACCGTACACCGTACCCACGACCTTGAGGTCCGGGTACTTCTTGAGCACGCTCATCTGGCCCTTGTACATGTCGTGGTCCGGGGCTGAACCCTTCACCCCGCGGACGACCAGGACGTTGCCTTCTCCGTCGAGACGGTCCGCGACGTATTCGGCGAGATCCGCCTGGTACTTCACGAAGCTGAAGTTGAGCTTGTAGGCGCATGGTGCGGAGGCGACCGAATCGAAGGCCACCACCTTCACACCGGCACTGCAGGCCTTCTTGATAACGCCGTTGAGCGCTGACTCGGAGGCGGCATCGATGGCGATCGCGTCGACGCCCTTGAGTATCAGGCTGCCCATCTGGGACATCTGCTGATTCACCGAGCCGTCGCCGTTGAGGATGATGTAGTCCTCGATCACCCCCTGCTCCTTGGCCTTCTTCGCCGCCGCCTCGAAGGAGTCGACCATCTGCCGGCGCCAGGTATTACCGTAGTAGGCGTTCGACAGTGCGATGACCGGCTTGTCCGCCGCCCGGGCGGAGACCGGGGCGAAGGCGGGGACGGTGAGGGCCACGGCGCACAGCGAGAGCGCGACGCGGCGCGTAACCTTGAATAGATTCGTCGACATAGGGCTTTCTCCTCCTCAGGACTGTCGCCGCGTGGCCGCGGCCTGTTTTGCTCTTCGATACGGCGCAACCGGGGCGCCGATCTGGCCGGACTCG
>NZ_WNXE01000920.1:0-667 GCF_010993615.1 Arhodomonas sp. KWT
CCGAGGTGCACCACATCCACGGGACCTCGGGGACGTCCGGGCGGCCCACGGTGTTCGGCATCTCCCGCTCGGACTGGGACACCATCGCCAACAATCATGCACGGATCATGTGGGGCATGGGCCTGCGCCCGGGGGACACGGTGTTCGTCGCCGCCATCCTGAGCCTGTACATGGGCTCCTGGGGGGCGCTCATCGGCGCCGAGCGGCTCGGCTGCAAGGCCTTCCCGTTCGGTGCCGGCGCGCCGGGGATGACCTCCCGCGCGGTGACCTGGCTGCGCATGATGCAGCCCGCCGGCTTCTACAGCACGCCCTCGTACGCCCAGCGCCTCGCCGAGGTCGCCCGCGAAGAGGGCGTGGACCCGCGGGAGTTCGGCATCCGCGTGATGTTCTTCTCCGGCGAACCCGGCGGCTCCATCCCGGGGATCCGCGACAGTATCGCCGAGACCTTCGGCGCGCGGGTGGTTGACTGCGGCACGATGGCCGAGGTCACCCCGTGGATGCACGGTGCCGGCAGCGCCGACACCGACGGCATGCTGCTGTGGCAGGACATCGTCTACACCGAGGTCTGTGATCCCGAGAGTTTCCGCCGCGTGCCCTACGGCAGCCAGGGGACGCCGGTCTACACCACCCTGGAGCGCACCTCCCAGCCCATGATCCGGCTGTTCTC
>NZ_WNXE01000921.1:0-667 GCF_010993615.1 Arhodomonas sp. KWT
CTGCTCGACGAGCTCTCGCTCCATCCGCTGCACCCGCCTCTGTCCGAGCAGATCGCCACGTGGGTGGCCGATAACCGCACGCTGGTGATGCTGGCCGCCGTCTTCGCGCTGCTCGGGCTGCTGCATCACTGCTGGCTGCAGGCCCTGGCCCGGCGGCGGGCGCACCAGCTCCGCGCCACCCATGCCCGGCTCCAGTCGCGGGAGCGTGAGCTCGCCGCCGCCCAGCGAGCGAGCCTGGTCGGCGAGATGGCCACGGAGCTCGCCCACGAGCTGAACCAGCCCCTGGCCGCGATCCGCAACTACGCCGAGGGCTGCCTCGTGCGCCTGCGCCGGGACGACCCGGCACACCCGCTGCTGCCGATCCTCCGCCGGATCGATGACCAGGCCGAGCGCGGCGCCGCCGTGGTGGCCCGCACGCGGGCGTCGCTGCGCCGGGAGACACCGCCGAACCAGCCGGTTCGGCTGGGGCCGCTGATCCGCCACGCACTGGCGCTGCACGAGCACCCGCTGCGCCGGCGGGACGTCACCGTGTCCGTCGACGTCCGGCCGCCGGAGCTGACTGCATGCGCCGAACCCCGCGCCCTCGAGCAGGTCCTCGGCAACCTGGTGACCAACGCGGTCGAGGCGTACGCCACCACCGGCTGCGGCGGCCCGCTGTGGATCGAGG
>NZ_WNXE01000922.1:0-666 GCF_010993615.1 Arhodomonas sp. KWT
CGAGGCCCTGCCGGGACAGCGCTTCGAGATCCGCCCCTTCGATCTGGAGGGAATGACCCGGGCGCTGGCGGACGGCAATCTGGACTTCCTGCTGACCCAGCCGGGACAGTACGGGATGCTGGCACCACGCTACCGCCTCACGCGGCTGGCGACCCTGCGTCCGGCGGACCGCAGCTCTGCCCGTCACGCCACCGGCTCCGTGCTGCTGGTCCGTGCCGGCAGCCACTACCGGGACCCGCGTGCCCTCGAAGGCCGGCCGGTGGCGGCGGTGCACCCACGGGCGTTCGGCGGCTTCCTGCTGCTCCGTGCTGCCCTCGCCCGCCGTGGGATCGACGCCCGCGAGGCCTACGACCTGCACTTCCTTGGCTATCCCGTGGACCGCCTGCTCCTGCGCCTGCAGCAGGGCGAGGTGGAGGCGGCCATCGTGCCGGCCTGCCTGCTCGAGCGTATGGACGCGGAGGACCTGCTGGAGCGCACCGACTTCCGGGCACTGATGGTCCACGACACCGACGGGGACTGCCTGACCAGCACCGCCCTCTATCCGGCGTGGTCGTTCGCCGCCCTGCCCGGCACCTCCGAGGCCCTGAACTCGGCGGTGGCCCGGGCGCTGCTGCGCATGCCCGCCGCGGACGGGGACCGCTGGGGCGCCCCGGTCTCCCAGGCCCG
>NZ_WNXE01000923.1:0-665 GCF_010993615.1 Arhodomonas sp. KWT
CGGGCACGTCCAGCTCGCTGCTCATCTGCTCGGCATAGGCCTCGGCGGCATCCATGTCCCGGCCGAAAACCAGCACCCGGCGGAAATCACGCACCAGCGCAAGGGCGCTGAGCTGCCAGCGGGCCTGGCTGCCGGTGCCCACGACACCGACCGTATCGACCGCCTCCCGGGCCAGGTACTTCGCCGCCAGGGCCCCGGCCAGGGCGGTGCGAACCGTGGTGAGGTAGCCGTCGTCGAGGAGCAGCGCCCTCGGCCGGCCGGTGTCCGCGTCCAGCAGCGCCATCAGCCCGCTGCCGCTCGGCAGGCCGCGCTCGGGATTGTCGAAAAAGCGGGTGGAGAGCTTCACCGCGAAGCTGTCCCAGCCGGAGACATAGGCGGCCTTCACATCCGCGGCACCGTTCTTCTCCGGGATCTCCAGCCCCATGATCGGGGGGATGGTGACCTCGCCCCGGCCCAGACGGGCGAAACCGTCCTCAACCACGGCGAGGGCGTCGGCGTCCACCCCGACACAGCGGGTCAGCTCGTCTCTCGTAACCACCGTCGTCATGGCGTGACTCCTCTCATGGATCCCTTCGGGGATATTACCGTTTGCCATAGCGCCGGAACGGTTTCAGGAACAGCTTCTCTCCGCCGGCCGGCCCTGTCCCGGCGGGGGGCAATGGCGC
>NZ_WNXE01000924.1:0-664 GCF_010993615.1 Arhodomonas sp. KWT
GCGCCGCAGCATACCCAGCTCCACGGCCTTTTTGATGTGACTGTCCATGCGATCCAGCAGCCTGGCCTCGTTGGCGGTCTCCGGGAGGAACACCCGTATCTGCTCGACGATCTGCTCGCGGGAGAGCACCAACCGAGTGTCGCCGCCGGTGGCGTCGTGCTCGGCCAGCTTCTTGCGCAGCAGGGCCAGCAGCAGGCTCACCGGGTAGCTGAGCTGGCGCCGCGCCACCAGCCGCGGCAGCTCGTCGCCGGCGTCCGGGTCCCGGGGGCGCTGGCGCAGAAAGGCGTAGCCCTCGGCCTCGTCCAGGATCAGCTCCAGGCCCAGCACGGCGACATAGTCCCGCACACGGGCCTGCAGGTTCAGCAGCCCCTGCCAGAGCTGCGGCGCGCTGTCTCGATGGAGCACGCCGCGGAACAGGGCCACCAGCACCTGGGACAGGCGGTCGCCGGCGTCGCCGTCGAGGGCGGTGGGCGCGGTCTCGTAATCGTTGTCCGTCATGCGTCTATGGTAAGCGTTGTTGGCGCTTGGATCATGCCCGTAGCCCGTAGGTCGGGCACGCTTGGTGCCCGACATCCCGGGCCCGCCGGCCGTCATGGATATCGGCGTCCTCTCCGGCCAATGCCGGCCTACGTGGCGCCGTGCCCCGGCGTGTTGCTGTTGGGCA
>NZ_WNXE01000925.1:0-664 GCF_010993615.1 Arhodomonas sp. KWT
CATGGCGAGCGGCGTTACCGCGGTATTCACGCCGTCACGCACGAGGTCGCCGAGCACACGCAGGCCACAGACGACATGCCCCGGCAAACCCTGCGGCCCGGCCTGGCAGCCGGCCAGGATCAGCGAGATACGTCCCCCCATCGATAGCGGGACACGGGCGGCGAAAGCCAGCCCCATCCCCCTGAGGGCGACAGCGGTCACATCGCCCTCGGGGGCGGCCGCCGCGTCCGCCATGACGACGCCATCGTCGTCCGTCGGCGCGGCCTGGACCACCGCAGCGAGGCGCGGGTAATCCACCGCGCGGAGGTCCCCGCCGGGCCAGGAGCGCCCCCAGCCCAGACACCCGTCGTCACCGCTGCGAATCACCAGGGCCACATCACACCCCGCCAGGCAGGCGCCCAGGGTGGCGATCCGGTCCATATGGCGGTCACCGCCGACCGGTGTGTCACCCGGCCGGTTACCGGGACCAATACTGTCTGTCATCGCCGTCTTCTCTCGCTCCGCCCCGGGAGACCGGAAGGAGCGCGCCGCATCACTTGCGCCGACGCTGATAAAGCCGGGCGTTCCTGCGTGCCACCGGAGCAGCATCTGCCCGGACGGAGATCCTGAACAGATACCGTCACTGCAACATTTAGGACACTCGGGGACACAGTCAAAGCAGTGA
>NZ_WNXE01000926.1:0-662 GCF_010993615.1 Arhodomonas sp. KWT
GGGTTGGAGAAGGCGTTCATGTCCGCGTCCGGGGTCGACTGCGGCGGGACGTTCGTCTCCCCGGCCTCGGGGAAGCGTTCGAGCAGGAGCTGGTTGGTGACGGTGGTGTAGTTGACGTAGGGCAGCGCGATGATGCCCTGCATCCCCTCCTCCGAGCCCGGTGTCTTGAACAGACCGGCACGCACCCGCGCACCGTCGATGGCGTTCACAGTCACGCTGGCATCGGTGAGCTGGGGACTGTAGCTGTCGTAGCGCCCACCGTTGGTGAGGCCGTTGTTGCCGAACTCCGCGAGCACGAAGTAGTTGATCCGCGGGTCCCCCGGGGTCGCGGCGCCGCGGACGCCCACACGGGCGCGCTTGATGTTGAAGCCGGACTGCTCGTCCAGCCCCGGGCCGATCAGCTTCGGCGGGATGTAGGCATCCCCCGGCCCGCTGTCGCTGAAGTCGCGCTGGTATTCCGGCTGGATGAAGCCCCAAACCCGGGCCAGGGGCGGATTCTCCGCGCGCTCGGTGCCCTGCAGCATCAGCCAGTTGGCGGAGCGGGCGAGCCCGGCCCAGCCGATGCCGACGCACAGACCGAGGGCCACGGTGGCGAGACGCGTGTGACCGTGTGTCATGGTGATGGTCTCCGAAAGGTATGAATCGTTGGCGCACGGCGGCCA
>NZ_WNXE01000927.1:0-660 GCF_010993615.1 Arhodomonas sp. KWT
GTATTCGAGCACACAGGCAGCTACCTGGCGCTGTTCGCGATCTCCTCGACCGCCCTGCTCGCCGCCGTCGCCCTGGCCTGGGCGTCCCCCGCCGGCGGCGGCCGCTGAATGCCAGGCCCGAACGGTCCGAAACGGCCGACGCCGGGGAGCACCAGCGCCGGCGGCCAGGGCGCGACACCGAGCTCCAGGCCAAGCACGTTGACCGTCAGCCCTTCCACCGCGGCGACGCTTACGCCGGCGAGGCCGTAGAGCGAGAGCTGGTAGCCGCTACCGCTCGGCACGCGGGCGAGCACGCCGTCGGCGAGGTAGTCCTTGCCCAGGGCCGTGGGCGGCAGGGCCACCGACAGCCCGTCCACGTGGCGGATCACCCACGCGGTGAACGTGTTGCTGTTGGGACCGGGCCAGCTGCGATAGGTGTGTGGGAAGGGATAGTCGTCCACCGCCCCGTCGATGCGGGGGATCAACGCCGCCGCACGCGGGCCGCGGATATCGGCAAGCAGACGCGGTGGCGCCCCGAACCAGGCGCGGTCCGGCTCGGCGGCACTGCGGTGGACCCGGCCGCCGCCCCAGCCGGTGACCTGATAGACGGTGTAGCGCCCGCCGCCGGCGGGCTTGGTGGCGATCCAGGTGTGCACGGCGAAGGCGCCGCGCCACTCGAAG
>NZ_WNXE01000928.1:0-660 GCF_010993615.1 Arhodomonas sp. KWT
GTCGCCTCGCGGATGTTGAGCGTGTCGATCTCGCCGACCTCGGCACGGCCCAGCCCCCAGGCCAGGGCCTCGCCGCGGATGCGCTCGGCCAGCACCTCCCGCCGCCGGGCGGACAGGGTCTTGGAGTCGGCCACGCCGTCGATCCCCGCCGGCGGCAGGATCACCGCGGCGGCCACCACCGGTCCGGCGAGGGGGCCGCGGCCGACCTCGTCGACCCCGGCGGGCCGGGCGGCGGTCCGGGCAAACTCGAAACCCGCCTGTGCACTCATGTCAGCGTCGCCTCCACGGCATCCGCCGCGCGCTCGTCGGCGCCACGGCACAGCGTCTCGTGGAAGGCGCGGAAACGCTCGCCGAGCGCCGCGGCGGCGGCCGGGTCGTCCAGCCAGCCGGTCACCGCGGCGGCCAGGGCCCCGGGCGTCGCTGCCTCCTGGATGTACTCCGGCACCACGGCCTCCCCGGCGAGCAGGTTGGGCAGCGAGAAATGCCGCGTACTCACCAGTCCGAGGCGGCGCACCAGCCAGGCCGTCGCCGGGGCGACCCGGTAGGCGACGACCATCGGGCGCTTGAGCAGCATGGCCTCCAGGGTCGCCGTGCCGGAGGCGGTGAGCACCACATCCGCCGCCCCCATGACGGTCGCCGCGTCGCCCTCGACGAGACGCA
>NZ_WNXE01000929.1:0-658 GCF_010993615.1 Arhodomonas sp. KWT
GCTGTAGACGCCGGCGCAGCCGCACGCGTTCTCCTTGGCGGTACGCGGGTGCGGGGCGGAGTCCGTGCCCAGGAAGAAGCGCGGGTCCCCGGAGGTGGCCGCCTCCAGCAGCGCCTCCCGGTCGCGTTCGCGCTTGAGGATGGGCAGACAGTAATGGTGCGGGCGGATGCCGCCGACGAGCAGGTCGTTGCGGTTGAGCAGCAGGTGGTGCGCCGTGAGTGTGGCGCCCAGTCGGTCCGGGCCCTGGCGGACGAACTCGATCCCGGCGGCGGTGGTGACGTGTTCCAGCACCACCCGCAGCCGCGGGTGGCGCCCGATCAGCGGTGCCAGGCGTTCCCCGAGAAAGGCCCGCTCGCGGTCGAAGATGTCCACCCCGGGGGTGGTGACCTCGCCGTGGACGAGCAGCGGCAGGCCCGCCTCGGCCATGGCGGCCAGGGCGTCGTCGCAGCGGTCGAGGTCGGTGACGCCGGAGTCCGAGTTGGTGGTGGCGCCCGCCGGGTAGAGCTTGACCGCGTGCACGATGCCGCTCGCCGCGGCGGCCTCGATGTCCGCCGGCGTGGTGTTGTCGGTGAGATAGAGCGTCATCAGTGGCGTGAAGCCGGAGCCCGGCGGTATATGGCGCAGGATGCGCTCGCGGTAGGCCGCGGCCTTGCCTGCG
>NZ_WNXE01000092.1:0-11401 GCF_010993615.1 Arhodomonas sp. KWT
AAGGGCGAGATCACGCCGTTCCAGGCCCTGTCCACCGCGCTGTCCGCCACCGTGGGGACCGGCAACATCGGCGGCGTCGCCACAGCGATCGCCGTCGGCGGCCCGGGCGCGGTCTTCTGGATGTGGATCACCGCGCTGGTGGGCATGGCCACGAAGTACGGCGAGGCGGTCCTGGCGGTGAAGTACCGCGAGGTCGACGAGGAGGGCCGCTACGTCGGCGGGCCCATGTACTACATCCGCAACGGCATGGGTGCGAAGTGGGGCTGGCTCGGCGCGCTGTTCGCGCTCTTCGCCATGGTCGCGGCCTTCGGCATCGGCAACACCGTGCAGTCCAACGCGGTGGCCGACGTCATGGAGGCCAATCTCTACGTGCCCACCTGGGTCACCGGGCTGGTGCTCGCGGTGCTGGTCTTCTTCGTGATCATCGGCGGCGTGCGCCGTATCGCCGGCCTCGCCGAGCGGCTGGTGCCGCTGATGGCCGTGGTCTACATACTCGGCGCCCTGGTGGTGATCGTCGTGAACATCCAGGCGGTGCCGGGAGCGCTGGCCCACATCGTCGGCGACGCCTTCACCGGCACGGCGGCCACCGGCGGCTTTGCCGGCGCGGCGGTGATGACGGCGATCCGCTTCGGTGTCGCCCGCGGCATCTTCTCCAACGAGGCCGGCCTCGGTTCGGCCCCCATCGCCCACGCCGCCGCGCGCACCAACGACCCGGTACGCCAGGGCACCGTGGCGATGCTCGGTACCTTCATCGACACCATCATCGTCTGCACCATGACGGCGCTGGTGATCGTGCTCTCCGGTGCCTGGGAGAGCGGCACCAGCGGCGCCGAGCTGACCTCGATCGCCTTCGGCGACGGCGTGCCCGGCGGCAACTGGGTGGTCACCTTCGGGCTGATCATCTTCGCGTTCACCACCATCGTGGCCTGGAGCTACTACGGCGAGCGCTGCGCCGAGTACCTCTTCGGCGTAAAGGCCATCATGCCCTACCGCTACCTCTGGGTGGTGCTGCTGTTCGTCGGCGCGGTGGCCAAGCTCGGCATCGTCTGGCTGATCGCCGACGTGCTCAACGCGCTGATGGCCATCCCCAACCTGATCGCCCTGCTCGCGCTCTCCGGGACGATCTTCGCGGTCACCCGCGACTACTTCGCCCGGGAGGAAAGCGGCCGGTAAGGGCCTTCCGTCCCGCCGGCACGGTGCCGGCGGGACGGGTCTCACAGCAGCCGCGTGCCCGTCGGCACATCGCCGTCGGGCACGCACAGCACGACCTCGCCGTCGTCGTCATGGAAACCGGTGACCAGGCACTCCGAGCGGATCGGGCCGATCTGTTTGGACGGGAAGTTAACCACCGCCACCACCTGCCGCCCGACCAGCGACTCCGGCGTGTAGTGCGCCGTGATCTGGGCACTGGACTTGCGCTGCCCGATCTCCGGGCCGAAGTCCACGTGCAGGATATAGGCGGGCCGCCGCGCCTCGGGGAACGGCTCCGCCGACACCACCCGGCCCACACGCAGCTCCACCTTCATGAAATCGTCGAACGTGATCGTCTCCATCATTCCTCCCCGTCACACTGTTGCTGAGCGCGGCCCCTTGGCGGAGTCTCCCGCGGGGGCACACTATACCCGCCGGCGGCACGCCGTGCCGTCACAACGCCACAGGGAGTCGGCATGATCGAGAGTCAGCAGCTGACCCGGCGCTACGCCGGCGTCACCGCCGTGGAGGACGTGTCCTTCCGCATCGGCCGCGGCGAGGTCGTGGGCCTGCTCGGACGCAACGGGGCGGGCAAGAGCACAGTAATGAAGATGCTTGCCGGCGCCCTCGACCCGAGCGCCGGGCAGGTGGTCATAGGCGGCCACGCGATGGACCGGCACCGGCGGGCGCTGCAGCGCCGTATCGGTTACCTGCCGGAGAACTGCCCCGTCTACCCGGAGATGAGCGTCGCCGACTATCTCGACCAGCGTGCCGCCCTCCAGGGGGTTGCACGCGGTAACCGGCCGGCGGCGCTGCGGCGCGCGCTGGCGAGCACCGACCTCGCCGGGCGCGCCGCCCAGACCATCGCCACCCTGTCCCGGGGGTATCGTCAGCGCGTGGGCGTCGCCGCCGCCATCATCCACGAGCCGGCCGTCGTGATCCTGGACGAGCCCACCAACGGCCTGGACCCCGCCCAGATCCGTGGTATGCGCACGCTCATCCGCACGCTGGCAGAAGATGCAACGGTGCTGGTGTCCACGCACATCCTCCAGGAGGTGCGCGCGGTCTGCGGCCGGGTGCTGCTGCTGCGCCGCGGCCGCGTGGCACTGGACGCCCCCCTGGACAGCCTGGACCGGCCCACGGGACTGGCGCTCACCGTCGACACCGGGGCGGAGAGGCTGCGCGCGGCGCTGGCCGGTCTCGACGGCCTCGGCGAGGTGACGCCGCTGCCGGCACCGGAGGGCCTGCACCGCTTCGCCATCGACAGCGGGACCCCCGGCGCCCTCGCCCCGGCCCTCGCCCGCCGACTGCACGAGCACGCCATTGGCCTGCACGCCATGGAACCCCGGCGCCAGGACCTGGAGGCGATGTTCGCCGAGACGGAGAACGAGGCCTGACATGCGTGGAATCCGGCAGATCTTCCGACGCGAGGCGGGGCTGCTCTTCGGGGCCTCCGCCGCCTACCTGTTCATCGGCGCGTTCCTCGCCGTCAGCCTGTTCGTGGTCTTCTGGGTCGAGGCCTTCTTCGCCCGGGGCATCGCCGACCTCCGGCCACTGTTCGAGTGGATGCCGCTGCTGCTGATCGCGCTGGTCGCCGCGGTGACCATGCGCGCGTGGAGTGAGGAGCGCCGCGCGGGGACCATGGAGGTCCTGCTCGGCACCCCGGTGGCGAGTCCGGCACTGGTCGCCGGCAAGTTCCTGGCAGCGCTGCTGCTGGTCGCCACCGCGCTGGCGCTGACCCTGCCGCTGGCGGTGACGGTGGCATGGCTCGGCCCCCTGGACCCGGGGCCGGTTATCGGCGGCTACGTCGCCACCCTGGCCCTGGCCGCCGCCTACCTCGCCATGGGGCTGTTCGTCTCGGCACGCACCGACAACCCGATGGTCGCGCTGATCGCCACCGTG
This sequence comes from Arhodomonas sp. KWT, assembly GCF_010993615.1. Taxonomy (NCBI): domain Bacteria; kingdom Pseudomonadati; phylum Pseudomonadota; class Gammaproteobacteria; order Chromatiales; family Ectothiorhodospiraceae; genus Arhodomonas; species Arhodomonas sp. KWT. The sequence goes on from NZ_WNXE01000092.1 coordinate 3,094, forward strand.
CTGCTCACCGGCGGCTTCTACCTCGTCGGCAGCGACTGGCTGACCGCCCTGTTCCCCGCGCCGACCGCCGCCGCCATGCGACTGATCGGCACGGGCGCGCGGTTCGAGGCCATCAGCCGGGGCGTGCTTGACCTGCGTGACCTCTACTACTACCTCAGCCTCACCGCCACCTTCCTGGCGCTGAACGTCCTCGGCATCGAGCGGCTGCGCTGGGCCGGGGCCGGCGGTTCCCGGCGCCGGGCCGGGGCGTGGTACGCGGTCACCGCGCTGATCGCCGCCAACTGCCTGATCGCCAACGCCTGGCTGCAGCCCGTCGCCACCGCGCGGGCGGACCTCACCGCGGGGCATCGCTACACCCTCTCCGCGGCGAGCCGCGACCAGCTCGCGGGCCTCGACGGACCGCTGGTGATCCGCGGCTACTTCAGCGGCCGGACCCACCCGCTGCTCGCGCCCCTGGTTCCGCAGCTCCGCGACCTCCTCGACGAGTACGCCCGCGCCGGCGACGTGCGGGTCAGTGTCGACACCGTGGACCCGCAGACAAACGCGTCCCTCGCCCGGCGCATCCGCGAGGACTATGGCATCGAGCCGGTGTCGCTCAAGAGCGCGAATCGCTACGAGTCCTCGGTGGTGAGCGCCTACTTCCACGTGCTCGTGCGCTACGGCGGCGAGCACGTGGTCCTCGACTACCACGACCTGGTGGCGATCAAGGGCGGGCGCGGCGGCGATGTGCGCGTGACCCTGCGCAACCCGGAGTACGCACTGACCTCGGCGATCCGCAAGGTCCGACGGCGGGCCCGCCACAACGGCAATCCCTTCACCGGACTCGACGCGCCGGTCACTTTCCACGGCTATGTCTCGCCGGCGGCCGGATTGCCCGGCCCCCTGGCGACGCTGCGGGGGTCGCTCGAGGATATCCTCGCGGACCTGCGCAGGCGCTCGGACGGACGGCTGCGCGTGTCCTTCGACAATCCGCAGGCCGGCGACGGCACCCTCGCCCGCCGCCTCCGGGACGAGTACGGCTTCCGCGCGATGACCACCCGGGCCAACCGCGACAACAGCTTCTATTTCTACATGGTCCTGGAGCAGAACGGGCGCACGGTCACCGTCGACCTGCCCCGGGACCTCGAGCCCGACACCCTGCGCAAGGCGATCGAGTCCGGCATCCGGCGCTTCGACGCGCGCCAGCAGCGCACCATCGCCGTCTACCGGCCGCCCAGGGGCCTGCGCGCGCGCCTCGGTACCGGCGGGCGGACCTACCGCACCCTGCTCCAGCGCCTGGAGCAGCACGCCACGGTCGCACGCACGGACCTGCGCGACGGTCGCGTGCCCACCGGCACCGATCTGCTGCTGGTGCTCTCCCCGCGGGGCCTGGACGAACGCCAGCGCTTCGCCATCGACCAGTTCCTGATGACCGGCGGTACGGTGATCGTCGCCGGCTCGCGCCGCCCGGTACTGGTCAGCGCCAAGGACGGACTGAGCGTGCAGCCCGGCGACACCGGTCTGGCGGCGTGGCTGGCGCACAACGGCGTGTCCGTCAGCGACCGTTTCGTCCTCGACCCGCAGAGCGGCTCACTCACCCTGCCCTCGCGCCGCAACGGCGAGGTGAGCATGCGGACCATGGACTACCCCCTGTTCGTCGACGTGCGCGGCGACGGGCTCGCCGACGTGCCGGCGCTGGGCAACCTCCGACAGGTCACCATGGCCTGGAGCGCACCGGTCCACGTGGACACGGCGAAGGCCCGCGGACTCTCCGTCACACCGCTGGTACAGAGCTCCTCACGGGCATGGACCAGCGGCGAGCGCGCGCTGCTGCCGGACTACGACGCCCACCCGCTGCTCGGCTTCCCCCAGCCCCGGGACCGCGGCCGGCGCACCCTCGGGATCATGCTGCAGGGACGCTTCACCTCCGCCTTCGACGATCCTCCCGCCCCGGGGCCGGACGACAACGGCGCGGCCGGGGCCACACCGCTGATCGACCACTCACCGGCGGGCACGCGGCTGGTCGTGTTCGGCGGAAGCAATTTCCTCACCGACTCCGCACTGGACATCATGGCGCGGAGCATGGAGACCCAGTACCTGCAGCCGGTGACGATGGCGCAGAACCTGGTCGAGGCCTCGCTGGCGGACCCGGCGCTGATCGCCCTGCGCGGGCGCAACCGCTTCTCGCGGCTGCTCCGGCCGATGAGCGACGAGACCCGCCGGCTAGTGGAGTACGGCAACTACGCGGCCGCGCTGGCCGGCCTGCTGCTGGTGCTCGTCGTCCAGCGCGCCGCGGCCTGGCGCCGGCGCCGCCGCCTGCGCCGGATACTCACGGAGGAGGGATAACGATGCGCCGCCTGATCCTCGCGCTCGCCGCGCTGCTCGCCGTCCAGATCGCCGTGACCGCCGCCGTCCGGGCCACCGCCCCGACGGCGGCGACGCCGATCGCCCCGGACCCGCCCACCGACACGGAATAACGCCGGGGTCAGCCGCGGTCGGCGAGCCCGTCCGGCAAGGCCGCCACCCGCCGCATCTCCGCGGTGTCGAGCACCGCCGGCTCCGCGAGGTAGGCCAGCGCGAAATCCATGCCGTCGTTGCCCCAGAACAGCTCGTCGCCCACCGCCAGTGTGGGCACGCCGAAGACACCGCGCTCGATGGCGGCCGCGGTCTCACTCCGCAGCCGGGCACGCACGGACGCCTCGCCGGCCGCGTCCACCGACACCCCGAGCCGCTCGGCGGCCCCGGCCACGGCCGCCTCCGTGCGCGGATCGACACCGGTGGTCCAGAGGTACTCGAAGACGTGATGGACCACCCGGCGTCCGCACCCGGCGGCGACGGCCAGGCGCAGGTAGGGCACCGGGTTGAACGGGTGCGCCGCCGGGAAACGCAGCGGTATGCCGTGGGTCTGGGCGTAGCGCACGCACACCCGGTAGGTCCACAGCCGCTTGCCCGGGATCTCCGCCGGCCCCTTCTGCCCCCAGTGCGAGAGGACGGCGCCGAGCACCACCGGGTGCAGCGCCGGCTCCGAGGGCAGCGCGTCCAGGCGCTGCAGCGCGAACCAGGAGAACGGCGAGACGACATCGAAGTACCAGTCCAGTGCGGTATCCATCGGCCCCTCCCGGTTGCGGCTGTTCACGTTCGGGCGCTTTACCCCGCCCCACCGCGAGTGTAGCGTCAGCGCCGCAGCCGTGCGTCGCCACCACCGGGAGTGCCATTGACCACACTGATGCTGTGGAGCGCCGTCGCCCTGATCGCCACCGGCGTGATCTGGAAGGGCAGCGGCCTGCTGGAGCGCGCCGCCGAGCGGCTGTCCGCCTACTACGAGCTGCCGGAGATCGTCCAGGGCGCCATCGTCGTGGCCATCGGCTCGAGCTTCCCGGAGCTCTCCACCACCGTGATCGCCACGCTCGTGCACGGCGAGTTCGAGCTGGGTGTCTCCGCCATCGTCGGCTCGGCGCTGTTCAACATCCTGGTCATCCCCGCCGTCTGCGGCCTCTCGGGCCGGCACCAGCTCCACGCGAACCGCGACCTCGTCTACAAGGAGGCGCAGTTCTACATGATCGCCGTCGCGGTGCTGACCCTGAGCTTCTCCTTCGCGGTCATCTATCACCCGGTGGCAACCACCGCCGGCGCCATCAGCGGCTCGATGACGCGCGGCCTCGCGCTGATCCCCCTCGCCGTGTATGCCCTCTACGTCTTCGTGCAGTACCAAGACACCCTGGAGTACAGCTCGGAGGTGGACGCCTCGCACATCCGCCCCGGCCGCGAGTGGGCACTGCTCGGGGTGTCGCTCGCGATCACGGTCGCCGGCGTGGAGGCGCTGGTGCGGGCGGCGCTGCACTTCGGGGAGTACTTCGGCACGCCGAGCTTCCTGTGGGGCATGACCGTGGTCGCCGCCGGCACCTCCGTGCCGGACGCCTTCGTCTCCGTGCGCGCCGCCCGCGCCGGGCGCGGGGTGACCAGCATCGCCAACGTGCTCGGCAGCAACATCTTCGACCTGCTGGTGTGCATCCCCGCCGGAATCCTGCTCGGCGGCGCGGCGGTGATCAATTTCTCCGTCGCCGCGCCGCTGATGGGCCTGCTGACCGGGGCGACGGTGCTGCTGTTCCTGCTCATGCGTACCCGCATGGTCTTGAGCCGCCACGAGTCGGTGGCCCTGCTCGGGGCCTACACCGCCCTGCTGGTCTGGATCACGCTGGAGAGTTTCGGCACGATCGACCTGGTACCAAGCCTGCCCCCGGCGGCGCCGGCCTGACCCTCACAGCCAGGGGGGGCGCCGCGGACGCGATAAACAGCCCAACGAGCCCGGCAGGCAACACCGTGGAGGCCGGGCCGAGCCCCGTCGTCCGCGATTTGCACGGCGCTCGGCGGACACCGTCGCTGAGCGGCGGCGGCGACGGGATGCCCGACGGGCATCCGGCCCTCGCGGCCCGGGCCGCCCGCCGCGGCGGGCGCTGCCCCCCGGCGAGGGCGAGGCGGTCACCGAGGCCCTGCCACCACCCGGCCTCTTTCCCCGCTGGACCACCACAGCCGGCGGGCCTACCCTGTCCGCTGCGGGTGGGGGCAACCCGCGGAGATACTCCGCAAGGCACGGGGATGCCGCTGGTTCGGCAACGGCGTGTCGCACGACACTAAAATCCGCCCGGAGATATTGTCGTGTGCCAGTGCGCCGGACCGGTTCGGGGCAGGACGCGTTCGCGCCAGCGTGGCGGGACTCACGTCAGGCGGACCACTCCGACGCTCCCCGTGGGACAGCGCACCGCCGGGGCCGCGTTGCCCGCCACTCCCGTAGCCTGGCTACACCGCGCGACCCGCGCCGTGCCGCGCCGGCACACAGCCCGGCTGACGCAGGACGACACCTTCGAGAAGATGGGTTAAAGGCGCTGCGGTGCACACAACACGACACAATCGATTCCCCTGGCGCTTCGCCGCGGTGATTGCCGGTGGCTATCTCGTCTTCGGGCTGCTGTGGATACTGATATCGGACCGGCTGCTGGCTCTCATAGCGCCCGGCGAGGCCGTCCTGTTGGAGTGGCAGACGTACAAGGGCATGGCGTTCGTGGTGCTGAGCGCGGTGGTCATCGCCGCATTGGCGCTGGCCGAAGCACGCCGTGCACGCCGGGTGGACGTCTTCTGGCACGGAATCATCGACGGCGCCCGGGAGGGCTTCTGGCTGGTCGACGCCAACGGCCGCACCGTCGAGGTCAACCGCACCCTGGCCGAACGGCTGGGCTACGCCCGCGAGACAATGCAGGGACGCCTGCCGTTCGAGTTCGCCGACACCGCCAGCCGGGCCGATTTCCAGCGCCAGGTGGGTCACGACGGCATCCCGGGCCTGCGGCACCGGGATGCCGCACCACGCCGCTACGAGGTCACGCTGCTGACCCGCGACGGCGAACGCGTGCCGTCACTGTTCCATGCCACCAGCCTGTACGACGAGCATGACCACCTGAACAGCTCCTACGCGTTCGTCACCGACCTGACCGAGCTGCGTACCCGAGAGCGTGAGCTCGAACTCACCCGGTATGCGCTGGAGCACAGCTTCGATGCCATCCTGCGGGTCGCGCCCGACGCCCGGATCATCGACGCCAACCAAGCCGCCTGCACCATGTTCGGCTACCCCCGCGACGAGCTTCTCACTCTGGGGGTTCCGGACATCAACACAGAGTTCACGCCGGAGAACTGGGCTGTGCACTGGGCGGAGGTCCGCGACCAGGGGAGCATGCGGATCGAGACGCGCAACCTCGCCCGGGACGGCACGACCCGGCCGGTGGAGGTGGGCATCAGCATGCTCACCTACAACGGCGAGACCTTCATGATCTCCGTGATCCGGGACCTCACCGAACGCAAACGGGGCGAGGCCCAGTTGCGGCGCACCAACCGCGCACTGCGCTCGCTGAGCCGGGCCAACACCGCGCTGATCCACGCCGGGGACGTGGACGGCCTGCTGACCGGCGTGTGCCGGGCGCTGACCGACACCGGCGGCGGCTATCCGCTGGCCTGGGTCGGATGGATCACGGAGGACGACAGCCGCAACGTGCGCGCGGTCGCATCCTCCGGCGAGGGTGCGGGCTATCTCCAGGCCATCCGCGTGAGCTGGGCCGAGGACGACCCCCACGGCCAGGGCCCCGCCGGCAACGCCATCCGCACCGGCGAGATCCAGCGCGTCAACGATATTGAGCAGGACCCCGGCTTCCGGCCCTGGCGCGAGGCGGCAAGGTCCCACGGCCTGCGTGCCCTCATCACCGTGCCGATCCTCCTCGATGAGCATCCCCGCGGCGTGCTCAGCGTCTACGCGGACATGACCAACGCATTCGGCGACGCCGAGGCGAACCTGCTGCGCGAGCTCGCCGACGACATCGCCTTCGGCGTGGAGGCGTTGCGCATCCGGGCCGAACACGAGCGCCAGCTCTCCGAGCTGCGCCTCGCCGCCACGGTATTCGAGCACAGCGCCGAGGGCATCGTGGTCACCGACCCGCAGCAGCGCATCGTCGCGGTGAACCAGGCCTTCACCCGGATCACCGGCTACCCGGAATCCGAGGCCCTCGGCGAGACGCCGACCCTCCTGCACTCCGGCGTTCAGGACGACGGGTTCTACCGCAACATGTGGAGCGAGCTTACCGCTCGCGGCGTCTGGCAGGGACAGATCTGGAATCGCCGCCGCAACGGCGAGACCTATCCGGAGTGGCTCACGATCACGGAAGTGCGCGGCGATGACGGCACCCTGGAGAACTATGTCGCGGTATTCGCCGACATCACCGAGGCCCACCAGGCGCAGGAGGAACTGACCTACCGTACCTACCACGACCACCTGACCGGCCTGCCGAACCGTGCCTTCTTCCGCGAGCGCCTGGAGCACGCGCTGGCCACCACGAGCCGCCGTGGCCGGACGCTCGCCGTGGTCCTGCTGGACCTGGAGGGCTTCGGCGCAATCAACGACAGCCTGGGACCGGAGGCCGGCGACACCGTGCTGCGGCAGGCCGCGGAACGGCTCGGCGCCCACCTGGACGCCGACGACACCCTGTCGCGGCCCGGCGGCGACGAGTTCTGGATACTCCTGGAGACCCTCGGCCCGCGCCATCAGGCCGACCACCAGCTCCAGCGACTGATCGACGCCCTCGCCGACCCGCTCACCGTGTCCGGCCAGACCCTGCGTCTGGCGGCGAGCGTGGGCGTCGCACTCGCCCCCACGGACGGCAGGACCACCGACGAGCTGCTGACCCGCGCGGCCACCGCCCTGCACCGGGCGCAGCAGTCCGGACGCGGGCGCATCGAGTACTTCCAGGCCGATATGCACGAGCAGGTCCAGCGCCGCGTCCGGCTGGAGGAGGCCCTCAAGGTCGCCATCGACGCCGGCGAGCTGCGGCTGTGGTATCAGCCCCAGGTCGACCTCGACAGCGGGGAGACGGTAGCCGTGGAGGCGCTGGTGCGCTGGCAGCACCCGGAATGGGGACTCGTTCCGCCAGCGGAGTTCATCCCCCTCGCGGAGGAGACCGGACTGGTGGTACCGCTGGGGGAGTGGGTTCTCCACCAGGCCATCGCCCAGTGCGCCGAGTGGCGGCACCGCGGATTGCCGTTACAGCGGATCGGCGTAAACGTCGCCGCCGCCCAGCTCCAGGCCGCGGACTGGCCCGACCGGGTCGCCGCCGCTCTCGACCATGGCGGCCTGGCCCCGGAGAACCTGGAGCTGGAGATCACGGAGCAGGGCTTTCTGGCGGACGTCGGTGCGACGATGGCCAATATCGACCGTCTCGTCGACATGGGCATCCGGCTCGCCATCGACGACTTCGGCACGGGCTACAGCTCGCTCGCCTACCTCAAACGCGTCCGTGCACGCACCCTCAAGATCGACAAGGCGTTTATCCGCGGGCTGCCCGACGACGAGCACGACCGCTCCATCGTCAAGGCGATCCTCGCGGTGGCGCAGGCCATGGACATGGACGTGCTTCCGGAGGGGGTGGAGACGACGGCGCAGGCAGAATGGCTCCATGCCCACGGCGTGCACCGCGTCCAGGGCTTCCTCTACGGCCGGCCCCAGCCCGCCGGGGCGCTGGAAGACAGCCTGGCGACGCGCCACTGAGCCCCGTATGGACCGAGCGGGTCATCAGTACCGCCCCCGAAACCAGGGCCGGCCCGATCAGTACCCCGGCTCGGTCTCGAGGATCCGCTTCGCGAGCGCGGCGGCATCGTCCACCACCCGGTCGACATCCGCGGGGCTGTCCGCGAACGCGAGTATGTAGGCGGTCAGCGGTGGCGTGCGTAACACGCGGCACAGATCCTCCACCTTGACCACCGTAGGCTGCTTGCGCCCCCGCTCGAGCTCGCTGAT
>NZ_WNXE01000930.1:0-656 GCF_010993615.1 Arhodomonas sp. KWT
CCAGCAGGGGGACGGCGAGCAGGGCGAAGTGGGCGATCTTGCGCAGCTCGTCGCCCAGGGCGCCGACCGTCTCCACCACCAGCCCGCCGCTGCTGACCTCCGGGGGCATGTGCCCGGTGGCCCGGGCCTCCACCCGGGCGGCGAGCATGCCGTTGAACGGCGAGCCCACGAGGTTGGCCACGGCAGTGAAGGTGTAGAACATCACCACCGCGGCGGCGAGGATGAACAGCGGCCACAGCAGCCAGCGCAGGAGCACCACGAATACCGTCAGCACGTCGCCGATCCAGCCGTCACCGAGCGCGGCGGTATCCGGCAGGAGGTAGTTCAGCAGCATCCCGTAGTACTCCGCGCCGAGCCAGAACAGGCCGAGGAAGATCAGCGCGTTGATGATCACGGGCAGGGCCACGAAACGCCGCAGGCCGGGCTCACCGAGCAGGGCGAAGCCGCGGGGGACGTAGCTGACGCCGCGGAGGAAATCACGGATCATGGAAAATCTCCCGGTGTGACGGTTCGCCCGTTTCCGCGCCCCGGAACGGGCGTTGCGTGACATGCCGTGCCCGGCGATGCGGCGGACCCGCGCTCCGGCGTACGGGCAGGCCCCCGGGAATCTATAACACAGCCGGTCGCTTGACGACGCCCGGCCGTGCCGTCGATCG
>NZ_WNXE01000931.1:0-656 GCF_010993615.1 Arhodomonas sp. KWT
GGCCACTCGCTGGTGGTCATCGAGCACAACCTCGACGTCATCCGCAGCGCCGACTGGATCGTCGACCTCGGCCCCGAAGGCGGGGACCGCGGCGGCGAGCTTATCGCCCACGGCCCGCCGGCCACGGTCATGACCTCCCCGGACAGCCACACCGGCGCGGCGCTGCGCGCCTACGGCGACGGCACCGGGACCGGCGGGGCCGACGCCGCGGCAGCGGCGGTGGCGGACGTCGCCGCACCCGCCTACCGGCGCGACGCCATCCACGTCCATCACGCCCGGGAGCATAACCTCAAGGGCATCGACGTGGACGTGCCCCACAACCGGCTGACGGTGATTACCGGGATCTCGGGGTCCGGCAAGTCCACCGTGGCCTTCGACATCCTCTTCAACGAGGGCCAGCGGCGCTACCTGGAGTCCCTGAACGCCTACGCCCGCCAGTTCGTCCAGCCCGCCTCGCGCCCGGACGTGGACGCGATCTTCGGCATTCCCCCGACCGTGGCCATCGAGCAACGCACCAGCCGCGGCGGGCGCAAGTCCACGGTCGCCACCATGACGGAGATCTACCACTTCCTGCGGCTGCTCTTCGTCAAGCTCGGCACCCAGCACTGCCCGGACTGCGACATCCCCATCCGCGCGCAGACCGCGGACGCCATCGT
>NZ_WNXE01000932.1:0-656 GCF_010993615.1 Arhodomonas sp. KWT
TGGGACTGGTCCAGCCACTTCTGCCGCCGGCTGCCGGCGTCCACGAGCCGGTGGGGATCCACCTCGAAGGCGGTGGCATAGAGGCGTTTGAGCTCGTCCGGGACCCGGTCGATGGGGCCGACGGAGCCGTCGAAGTACTTGAGATCGTTGACCATGACCTCGTCCCACAGGCCGTGGGCCTTGAGATCGCACACCAGGTACGGGTTCACCACGGTGAACTCGCCGGAGAGGTTCGACTTCACGTACAGGTTCTGGAAGGTGGGCTCGATGCCCTGGGAGATGCCGGTGATGTTGGCGATGGTCGCCGTGGGCGCAATCGCCAGACAGTTGGAGTTGCGCATGCCCACCTGCTGCACCCGCTCGCGTAGCGCCACCCAGTCCAGGCGCTCGGTGGTGTCGACCTCCAGGTGTCCGTCCCGCGCCTCGGCGAGCAGGCGCTGGGAGTCGATGGGCAGCACGCCGCGGCTCCACAGCGAGCCCTCGAAGCTGGCGTAGCGGCCGCGCTCGGCGGCGAGGTCCGTGGACGCACGGATGGCGTAGTAGCTGATCGCCTCCATGGACTCGTCGGCGAAGGCCACGGCGGCCTCGGAGTCGTAGGGCAGGCGCAGCCGGTAGAGCGCGTCGTGGAAGCCCATGAGCCCGAGCCCCACCGGCCG
>NZ_WNXE01000933.1:0-655 GCF_010993615.1 Arhodomonas sp. KWT
TTCGCCCGCGGGCACCGCCCGGTCGATCAGGGCGTCCAGATCAGCGAGGTAGTCGGGGAACCAGTAGCGCCCCTCGGGGGCCCGGTCGCTGTCGCCGAATCCCCGCCAGTCCGGTGCCAGCCGCCGCCAGCCGTCACCGAGGGCCGCCGCCAGCGGACCGAAGCCGGCACCGGTATCCATCCAGCCGTGGAGCAGCAGCATCGTGGGCGCTGACGGCGCGCCGGACCACTCGTGGACGGTATAACCGACGCCGCCGAGCTCGTGCCGGCGGCTCGCGGCGGGCCACCAGTCCGGGTCAATCGATGCCGAAACGTGCTGCATGCTCGCGGATATCCCATTCCTCGGCACCGAAGGCCGCCGTCTCGGTACCGGTCAGCACTGCCTCGACAAAGGCGGCCACCCGCTCCGGCGGCTCCAGCTCACCGGCCTCCTTGAGGGCGCGGAAACGCGCCACGGCAGGGAAATCCGCCTCGTCCTGCTCGCGGATGAGTGCCTGCATGTCGGTATCCACCACCCCGGGCCGCAGGCTGCCCACGGCGATGTCCCGGTCCCGGAGCTCCTCACGGAGCACCGTGTAGAGCATGTACAGCGCGGCCTTGCTGGTGCAGTAGGCCCCCCACCCCGGGATCGCCCGGTGCGCCGCCCCGGAGGAGAC
>NZ_WNXE01000934.1:0-653 GCF_010993615.1 Arhodomonas sp. KWT
AAGTTCGACGCGGGCGTGCGCCTCGGGGAGCAGGTGTCGGAAGGGATGATCGCCGTGCGGGTTGGACCGGATTTCCGCATGCTCGCCGTGGGGGCGCCGTCCTATTTCGAGGGGCGGGAGCTGCCCCGGGTGCCGCGGGACCTCACGGACCACTGCTGCATCAACCTGCGTTTGCCCACGCACGGTTCCATCTATGCCTGGGAGTTCGAGAAGGACGGGCGGGAGCTCCATGTCCGGGTGAACGGGCAGCTGACCTTTAATACCATCGGCCCGATTGTTGACGCGGCGCTCGAGGGTTACGGGATCGGCTACGTACCCGAGGGCCTCGTGCGCGAGCATATCGACGAGGGTAGGCTGGTGCCGGTGCTGGAGGACTGGAGTCCGCCGTTCCCCGGTTACTACCTCTACTATCCACACCGCCGGCGGTCCTCGCCGGCCTTCAACGTCATCCTCGAGGCGATGCGTCACGGGGAATGAGCCCGTCGCTGGACGGCCCCGCAATGGGGGCCGTACCGACCCGGGTGAATCCGGCGGTTCGCTGACGCGGCTCTCACCCCGCCGGCAAGAGGGGGAGCGCTTCCCCGTATTGATGAGTGCGACTCATGGCTCCTATGGAGCCGGGCTGGTTAATCCAACGGCGGCAGGCAGTTACG
>NZ_WNXE01000935.1:0-652 GCF_010993615.1 Arhodomonas sp. KWT
CAGCCGCTCGAAGGCGCGCAGGAGCACCGCGACGTCGTCGAAGTGCAGCCCGGTGGTGGGCTCGTCGAAGAGGAACAGCAGCCGCTGGCCGCTGCGGCGGCGGCCGCTGTTCTTCGCCAGGTGGCCGGCGAGCTTGAGGCGCTGGGACTCGCCCCCGGAGAGTGTGGGTACCGGCTGGCCGAGGCGCAGGTAGCCGAGCCCGACGGCGGCGAGGGGCTCCAGGGCCCGCAGGACGTCCGGGGCGTCGGCGAAGAAGTCCAGGGCCTCGGTGACGGTGAGGTCCAGCACCTCGGCGATGGAGCGGGGGCGGTCGTCGTCCCCCGCAGCCGGCGGCAGGGTGACCTCCAGCATCTCGGAGCGATAGCGGCGGCCGTCGCAGTCCGGGCAGCGGAGGTAGACGTCGGAGAGGAACTGCATCTCGACGTGCTCGAAGCCGTTGCCGCCGCACGCGGGGCAGCGTCCGCGCCCGGAGTTGAAGCTGAACATCCCCTTGGTGTAGCCGCGCTCGCGCGCCAGCGGCTGGGCGGCGAAGGCCTTGCGGATGGGATCGAAGGCACCGACGTAGCTGGCCGGGTTGGAGCGCGTGGTGCGCCCGATGGGGGATTGATCCACGAGCACCACGTCGTCGACGTGCTCCCCGCCGTCGATGCGT
>NZ_WNXE01000936.1:0-652 GCF_010993615.1 Arhodomonas sp. KWT
GCGGCAGCACGCCTGGAGATGAGCCAGCCCGCGACCAGCAACGCACTCAACCGCCTGCGCGAGCTCTTCCATGACCCGCTGTTCGTACGCCAGGCCCGGGGCATGACCCCTACGCCGCGCGCGCGTCAGCTCGCCGGCCCCATCCGCGAGGCGCTCACGCTGGTCCGCCATACGCTCTCCGAGCAGTGGCTGTTCGACTACGCCCACTCCCAGCACCGTTTCCGCCTGGCCATGAGCGACTACGGCGACTCGGTGATCCTCCCCCGGCTGCTGGATCACCTCGCGCGCGCCGCCCCCGGGGTCGAGCTGGACGTGGTCGCCAGCGAGCACCCGGCCGTGGCGCAGGACCTGCGCGGCGGCGAGATCGACCTCGCCATCGGCAACCGCGAGGACCTGGAACGGGAGTTCCGCAACGAGGGGCTGCTGCTGGAACAGTTCGTGTGCGTGGTCCGCTCCGATCATTCGGAGATCCGCGACCGCCTGACGATGCCGCTGTTCGCTTCGCTTCGCCACCTGGACGTGAGCCACACGCGCTACCTTTCGCGCCGCATCGATGACGCCCTCGCCGCCGACGGCCTCTCCCGCACGGTCGCCGCGGTGGTCCCGAGCTTCCTGTCCGTGGCCCCCATCGTGGCCGCCACCGACCTCGTCG
>NZ_WNXE01000937.1:0-652 GCF_010993615.1 Arhodomonas sp. KWT
GTCATCATCCCGCTGTCCGGCTGGTTCATGGCTTCGGCCGGCGGACACACGCCCGGCTTCTTCGGGCTGTTCTCCCTCCCGCCGCTGGTCGCCGAGAGCGACGCTCTCCACGAGATCGGCGAGGAGGTTCACGAGATCCTGCCGTGGATCCTAGTGGGCGTGCTGGCACTCCACGTCGCCGGAACACTCAAGCACCACTACGTCGATCGGGACGCGACCCTGCAACGCATGGTGCGGGGCACGCCCCAATAGAACCGGCAGAGCCGGCACACGAGCCGCCGGCGGGCGTTGACCCGCGTCATGCCCGCCGGCACCAGAAGGCGTCATCATTCCCGTCAAACGGGTAACACGACAACGCAAAAGGGACACGCGGCGATGCGCGCCATCAAACTCACGCTCTGGTCCTTCCTGGCCGGGCTGACCCTCCTCTGGCTGCTCGCGGATACGCTCCTCCCAGAGCCACTCAACTACTTCTCGTTCCGGCACGCATTCGTTCAGTACACGGGCGTGCTCGCGATCGGGGCCATGAGCGTGGCGATGGTCCTGGCCACCCGGCCCGCCCGGGCGGAACGCCAGCTCAACGGCCTCGACAAGATGTACCGCCTGCACCGGTGGCTGGGCATCGCCGCCCTGACCGTGGCGGTCGTTCACT
>NZ_WNXE01000938.1:0-651 GCF_010993615.1 Arhodomonas sp. KWT
CTGGTGGCCGCCGTGGCCAGCTACCTGGACGCCCGCCGCCACGACGGGCGCTGGGCGCTGCGCATCGACGACGTCGATCGGGCGCGCGCCGTCAACGGCACCGACACGGCAATCCGCCGCACCCTTGAGCGTCACGCCCTGCACTGGGATGGCCCGGTGGTCTACCAGAGCGCCCGCGACGACGCCTACGCCGACGCCCTGGACCGGCTGGTGGACACGGGCCTCGCCTTCCCCTGCGGCTGCACCCGGCGCGAGCTGCAGGCGGTGGCGACCCATGGCCCGGCGGGGATGATCTACCCCGGCACCTGCCGCGACGGCCTGCCCCCCGGCAAGAGTGCCCGGTCCTGGCGGCTGCGTGCCCCGGCCGCGCCGGTGCGCTTCGACGACCGCCGTCTCGGCCCGCAGCACGTGGACGTCGCCACGGAGATCGGGGACTTCGTCATCCGCCGCGGCGACGGCCTGTTCGCCTATCACCTGGCGATGGTCGTCGACGACGCCGCCCTCGGCGCCACGGACATCGTCCGCGGCGCCGACCTCCTGATCGCCACCGCGCCGCAGATGGCCCTGCGTGACACCCTGGGGCTGCCGCGGCCGCGTCACCTGCACCTGCCCCTGGCGCTCAGCCCCGCGGGCGGGAAGCTCAGCAAGCAC
>NZ_WNXE01000939.1:0-650 GCF_010993615.1 Arhodomonas sp. KWT
CCCTCCGGGCCGAGGTCCAGCAGCCAGTCCGCCTCGGCGATCACATCCAGGTTGTGCTCGATCACCACCACGGTGTTGCCGGCCTCCACCAGCCGGTGCAGGACGTGAATGAGCCGCTCCACGTCCGCCATGTGGAGTCCCACCGTCGGCTCGTCGAGCACGTACAGCGTGTGCGGCGCGCGGCGCCGGGTATTCGATGGCCGCGCCTTGGCGAGCTCGGTGACCAGCTTGAGCCGCTGCGCCTCGCCTCCTGACAGGGTAGGACTGGGCTGGCCCAGTGTGAGGTAGCCCAGACCGGTGTCCTGGAGCAGGCGCAGGGCATGGTGGATGCGGGGCTGCGCGGTGAACAGGTCCACCGCCTCGTCCACGCTCAGGGCCAGCACGTCCCCGGCGGAGAGCCCGCGCCAGGTCACGGCCAGGGTCTCCGGCGTGAAGCGCAGGCCGTGGCAGACGTCGCAGGGCATGGTCACGTCCGGGAGGAAGTTCATCTCGATGCGCTTGATGCCCTGACCGTCGCATTCCGGACAGCGGCCGTCGGTGGTGTTGAAGGAGAAGCGCCCCGGGTCGTAGCCGCGGATGCGTGCCTCCTCCGTCTCGGCGAACAGCCGCCGGATATCGTCCCAGATGCCCACATACGTGGCGGGGCAGGA
>NZ_WNXE01000093.1:0-11313 GCF_010993615.1 Arhodomonas sp. KWT
CGCTCCAGTGCCCGGCTCATGCGGCCGATCTCGTCGTTGCGCGGCCACGCCACCCGCGCGGTGAGGTCGCCGCCGGCAACGGCATCCGCCGTCGCGACCACCCGGTCCAGACCCCGGCGGATGTGGCTCGCGAGCAGGGCGGTGAGCAGCAGCCCGGTGAGCACCGCCAGGGAGGCGACGCCGGCGATCCACAGCCGTGCCGCGTGGGCACCGTCCACCGCGCGGGAGCGGGCCTGCGCGGCGGCGGCGTCGACGCCGTCGATGTAAGTGCCGAGCGTCTCGTGGGCGCTCTCCAGCAGTGCGTCCCCTTCGCTCTCGCTGAGCTTGATTGCCGGCTGTACCAGCCCCTTGTCCGCGTTGTCCTTGAGCCGGCCGTGGAGCTCGCGGTAACGCGTCAGGGTCTTGCGGAAGCTCGCCAGGCGTTCGCTCTGTCCGGCGCCGGTGGTCAGGGAGTCGAGTCGGGCGATCAGCGTATCCAGGGTCTCGAACGCCTGCTTCGCCTCGGCGAAGTAGGCCTTGGCACCGGGGATGTCCAGCGATGCCCGGGCCAGCAGCGCGCCCTTTTCCGCGCGCTCGATCGCGGTGATCGCGCTGCGGACCTGCTGGGCGTCGCGTACACGGGCCAGTGCCCGGTCGGCGACGGCGGTGACCGCCGCGTCCAGCCGGGAGATCTGCCAGAAGCCGGTGAGCGAGACCGCGGCGATCGCCCCGACGAGGACCGCCAGGGTGAGCCAGAGTCTTGCGCGAATCGTGATGTTTCGCATAAGAGCCAGTACTGCCTGCTGGGAAAGGGTGCCGCTGCCGGTTGCGGGCACGCCAGTTGTAGGCGTTGCGGATTGCATGCGCATGACAGCCCGCCGGCTGGACCCGGGCCGCGGCAGCCGATACACTCCGAGCCGTCTTTGGGGAGTAGTCGCCCGGGGCCGGTGGCCGCGGGGCGCGCGTCAACAGATTTGATCCCTCAATGGATCGTGGCGCGGGCAGCACCGGTAGGTGCCTGACGAGACCTTTGACACGCGGCATCCGGACCGGGGCGGGCGGATGCAGTGTGTCATCGTGTCCGTGAGGCCCGCCCCCGAAGGATCCCCGTTGGAAGCCTTTCTGATCTCGACCGTCTCCGTCGCCCTGGCGGAGATCGGCGACAAGACCCAGCTACTGGCCCTGGTGCTCGCTGCGCGGTTCCGCCGCCCCGGGACGATCGTCGCCGCCATCCTCGTCGCCACCCTGGCCAACCACGCCGCGGCCGGTGTCGCCGGCGCCTGGGTCGCCGCACTGGTGCCGCCGGCGGTGCAGCAGTGGCTGGTGGCGGTCTCGTTCGTCGCCATGGGGCTGTGGCTGCTGGTGCCCGACGATGACGACGATGCGGCGGCGCGCTATCCCTACGGTGCGTTTCTCACCACGCTGATCGCCTTCTTCCTGGTGGAGATCGGGGACAAGACCCAGATCGCGACGGTGGTGCTCGCCGCGCGCTACGACCCGCTCTGGGCGGTGGTGGCGGGCACCACCGTGGGCATGCTCGCGGCCAACGTGCCGGTGGTGTTCATGGGCGGGGTCGCCGCCAACCGCTTGCCGATGCGCCTGGTCCACGGCGTGGCGGCGGGGCTGTTCGTGGTCCTCGGGGTGCTGGCCGTGCCCGGCGTGCTGCCCGGCGTCGACTTGCTGTAATCCGGCTGTCGTGCCCGTGTAGTGCCCCGCCGCTAGCCTGCGCCGACAGGCCCCGTGTCGGGGTGGGTACCAGTGGAGGCACGATGACGCGGATGCATGCACGCGTGGTGGAGGGGCGCAGGGGAGAGCGGCGGCTGTACCTGCGCAAGTATCTCCAGCAGGGCCGGCGGGTGGCGTCGTTCGCGCCGTCCAGCCGGCATCTGGCCGCGGCGACCTGCCGGGGGGTGGACCCGGGGCGGCCACAGTGGCTGATCGAGCTCGGTGCGGGTACCGGCAGCATCACCCGTGCCGCCGCGGCGCGCATGCACCCGGACAGCCGTCTCATCGCCGTGGAACGCGATCCGGACTTCGCTGCACTCGCCGCCCGGGCCGCCCCCCGGGCGGAAGTGGTGGTCGCCGACGTCGCCGACCTGGAGGCGCTGCTGCACGAACGGGGCATATCCCGGCTCGACGGCGTTCTCAGCGGGCTGCCGACGCCGAGCCTGCCGCCGGCGCTGCGCGAGCGGGTGTTCGCCGTTCTGGCCGAGCGGGGTGGTCCCTGGGTGAGCCAGATCACGGTGATGCCGTGGGTGTACTACGGTCTCTACCGTCGGTTCTTCCGCACGGTGGCGTTCGAGCCGGTCTGGCGTAACCTGCCGCCGGGCGGGGTCTATCACTGCCGGGGGCCGCGTTGCGCGGCTGCCACGGTCGTTACTCCCGGGTAAGCCGGTGGATCAGCGCCGCGTGCTCCGGGTGGGCGGCGGCGAGGGTGTCGCGTTCGGCCAGGGTCATGTCCGCGAAGTCGAAGCCCGGGGATACCGCCTCGCTGATGAGCCCGTAACCGTGTCCGCCGGCGAGCAGCTCGGAGGCCTTCCACACCCCCCCGGGGACGGTGAGCTGCAGGCACTGCCCGGTGGCCAGGCCGTGACCCAGGTCCACCTGCTCCAGGCGTCCGTCCCGGTGGATGAGGTGATAGCGGACCGGATCACCCATGTGGAAGTAGTGCACGATGTCCGAGCGGTTGCGGTGGAAGTGGCCGACCGGGGCGGCGGCGGTGAGCAGGTAGTGGATGGAGGTCATGGCGTGGCGCTCGCCCCCCGGTGTGAGCACCCGCGGCTGGGCATCCGCCTGGTAGGTCCGCCGGTAGTAGCCGCCTTCCACGTGGGGCTCCAGGGACAGGGCGTGGATGATCTCCTCGGCGGTGGCGGCCATGGTCTCCTCCGTTCGCGTGTGCTGCCGCGCCATGATAGCGGACCCGGGTGTCCGCGCCCGAGCGTTCATTCGCGGCGCCACGCCGCCAGTGTCCGGCGGAGCAGGTCGACGTTGCGGCGGTTGGCGCGGAAGCCGGCGTCGAAGACGTCGCCCGCCAGCGGGATGCTGCCCACCGCGAAGTCCACGGCGATGTTGGCGAGCATGCGCGCCAGTGTCCGCCGTCTCACCCCGAGGCGGCGGGCCTCCACCACGGGGTAGAGCGCCAGCACGGCCATCGCACCGTCGCCGATCCCCGGCAGCAGCCCCACCAGGGCGTCCGCGCCGATCCGCCATGGCGTGCCCGGGACGGGCAGCGCCGTATCCATGAACACGGCGAAGCGCTCGAGACGGCGTAGGGCGGCGGCCTCGTCCCGTGGCCGGGCGTCGATGCTCACCGCCGGGCGATGATCCAGACCGCGTGCACGATGCCGGGGATGTAGCCGAGGATCGTGAGCAGGATGTTGATCCAGAACTGTCCGCCCAGGCCGACCTGGAGGAACACGCCGAGGGGCGGCAGCAGGATCGCGAAGATAATTCGTATCAGGTCCACAGGGCACCTCCTGCGAGGGTTGATAAGCGTCTTTCCGTGCCCCGTCATCCCGATTGACTAAATGAAGGCGGGATAATCGCTCTGCAAGGGGGCACCGTGATTCCCCCGAGGGGCCCGGCGTTCGCCGTGGAACGCGGTTCCGGTTAGGCTGGACTACCGCCGTATCCGCGAGGGCGTGTCATGATCCCACCGGGGGAGCTCCTGGTCTTCGCCGCCGCCGCGCTGGTGATGGTCCTCAGTCCGGGCCCGAACATGGTCTATCTGGTTTCCCGTTCGATCTGTCAGGGGCGGACCGCGGGCGTGTTCTCGCTGCTGGGCGTGATTGCCGGTTTCCTCGTCCACGTGCTCGCCGCCGCGGGCGGGCTGACCGCGCTGTTCCTGGCCGTGCCCCTTGCCTATGAGCTCGTTCGCTGGCTGGGTGCGGTGTACCTGCTCTATCTCGCCTGGCGGATGGTGCGCCCCGGCGCCGGCTCACCGTTCGAGGCCCGGACGCTGCCGGAGGAAAGCCCCCGGCGGCTGTTGCTGACGGGCTTTCTGACCAATGCCCTCAACCCCAAGATCGCGGTGTTCTACCTCTCGGTGTTCCCCCAGTTCGTCTCGCCGGCGTACGGGCCGCTGTTCACCCAGGGCGTGCTCCTGGGGCTGGTGCAGATCGCCGTCAGCCTGCCGGTGAACCTGGCGATCGTGCTGTCCGCGTCGACGCTCGCCGCCAGGTTGCGGCGCCGGCCGCTATGGCTGTCCGTGCAGCGCTACGTCATGGGGTTCGTGCTGGGGGCGCTGGCGGTGCGGCTGGTGACCGGACGGCGGAGCGCCTGAGCCGTCGTCGTCCGTCCAGGCCCTCAGTCTTCCCGGGGGCAGTGCTCGGCGACGATACCGGCGAGGAACGTCATGACCGCGGCCACGGGCGGTGCGCGGAACAGGTCCGGGTAGGTGACGAGCCAGATGGGGGCCGACGGGTGCGGCTGCTGCTGGGGCAGCCGTACCAGGCGGTCGTCCGCGTCGCCGATGAAGCGGGGCAGCGATACCGCGCCGAGGCCGGCCGCCGCTGCCTCCTGCTGCGCGAGCAGATCGCTGGAGCGGAAGACGACCGGCCGGTTGCCGACGACCGAACGCAGCCACTGCTGCTGGGTGACGTGCTCGTAGGTGTCGTCGTAGCCGATGAAGGACCACTCTGCGCCGGGGCGTGCGGCGTAGCCCGGGGGGCCGTAGAGTCCGAATGCCATGCTGCCGGCCCGCCGGGCGAGCAGTTCGCCCTCCGTGGGCTCGACGAGCCGGATCGCCAATTCGGCCTCGCCCCGGTCCGGCTGTGCGATCTCCGGGGTGACAGCCAGCGTCAGCGTGATCTCCGGATGGTCGCGGTGAAACGCCGGCAGGGATGGCGCCACCAGCCGGGTCGCGACCGCCGG
Organism: Arhodomonas sp. KWT; assembly: GCF_010993615.1. Taxonomy (NCBI): domain Bacteria; kingdom Pseudomonadati; phylum Pseudomonadota; class Gammaproteobacteria; order Chromatiales; family Ectothiorhodospiraceae; genus Arhodomonas; species Arhodomonas sp. KWT. The sequence goes on from NZ_WNXE01000093.1 coordinate 4,852, forward strand.
CGAGGCGCTGACGCGGACCTCCGTAGTCGCCGCGCCGGCGCGGGCGTCGAGGTAGTGTCCGAGCTGGACCATGCCGCGTTCGGCGAGTGCGGCCCGGTCGAGCAGGGCCTCGCCCTCCCGTGTCAGACGCACGCTGCGCGGCAGGCGGTGGACGAGCTTGACGTCCAGTGCTGCCTCCAGCGCCGCTATGCGGCGGCTGACCGTCGCGTGGTCAACGCCCAGCGCCCTGGCAGCGCCCGAGAGCGAGCCGCCGTGTGCGAGGGCCAGGAAATGCTGGAGATCCTGCCAGTCGAATTTGTGCATATCTGCACAATAATACGCAAATTTGGTGAATTTTTGCGCGTTATCCCCCGTGCTTCAATCCCGTGACCCTTATGGCAAGTGATCGGGAGGCCGTTACCCATGGCCGAGACAAGCGGGGCCGTCCCGGCCCATCCCCGGCGGCTGATGGCGCTGGCACCCTGCGTGTTCGTCCTGCTCTGGTCCGCGGGTTTCCCCGTGGCCAAGGTCGCGCTGCACGCGTCGTCGCCGTTCGTGCTGCTGGAGCTGCGTTACCTCTGCGCCGCTGGGGCGATGGCGGTGCTGTTCGCAATCCTGCGCCCGGCGCTGCCCCGGGGGGCACAGCAGTGGCGCGACGTGGCGGTCGTGGGTGTGCTGGTGCAGGTGGTGTACTTCGGGCTGACCTACCTGTCGCTGTATAGCGGGGCCTCCGCCACCGTGGTCGCCCTGATCGTCTCGCTCCAGCCGATACTGGTGGCGGTGTTCGCCCCGGTGGTGGTCGGCGAGCGTGTGCGTGCCGGACAGTGGTGCGGGCTGGTACTGGGCCTCGCCGGCGCGATGACGGTGATTCTCGCCGGTGGCGGCCGCACGAGCCTGACCCCTGCCGGTGTCGCACTGGCCGTGGGGGCGCTGGCGGGGATCGTCGCCGCCATGCTCTACGAGAGACGCTTCGGCGTGGGGCATCACCCCGTCAGCGTGAACCTGATCCAGTACGCCCTCGGTGCGGCGCTGTGTCTCCCCCTGGTCTTCCTCGGGGAAGGCCACCTGGAATGGACGGTGCCGTTCGCCGCCGCGCTCGGGTATCTCGTGATCGGGAACTCCCTCGTCGCGGTCACCCTGTTGCTCGCCATGACCCGGGCGGGACAGGTCGCCCGGGTGGCGTCACTGTTCTTCTTCGTGCCGCCGATGGCTGCCGTGATCGCCCGGGTCGTGCTGGGCGAGGCCGTGACGCCCGCCGGATGGCTGGGCATCGCGGTCGCCAGCGCAGGCGTGTCACTGGCGACCCGGCGGCGTGCCTGAGACGCCGTCCGGGTCCCGGTGACCGGCTTCGCGGACGCTAGCGGCTGGCGTTCTGGCGCTCGACCATCCACTCCGGGTAGATGGGGTCCGGCCGGGTGACCTCGTCCAGCCGCCGGATCTGCTCGTCGCTGAGGGTGAGCTCGGCGGCCTCGAGGTTGTCCTCGAGCTGCTCCATGCGCTTGGCGCCGACGATCACGCTGCTTACCCCGGGCTGTGCCAGCAGCCAGGCGAGGGCGACGCGGGGGATGGTGCTGCCGGTCTCGCCGGCGACGGCCTCCAGCGTGTCGATCGCATCCCAGACGCGTTCGCGGTCGATGGGCGGGAAGTCGAAGCCGCTGCGCCGCGCGTCCTCCGGGGCGGTGTTGTCCCGGCGGAACTTGCCGCTGAGCACGCCCCCGGCCAGGGGCGACCACGGCAGCACCCCGAGGCCCTGCTCCCGGCACAGCGGCAGCAGCTCGTGCTCCAGCTCGCGCCCGACCAGGGCGTAGTACGCCTGCAGGGAGACGAAGCGCTCCATGCCGTGGGCCTCCGCCAGGGTCAGCGCCCGGGCCAGGTGGCGGGCCGGCCAGTTGGAGCAGCCGGTGTAGAGCACCTTGCCCTGGCGGACCAGGTCGTCGAGGGCGCGCAGGACCTCCTCGACATCGGTGCGTACGTCCCAGCCGTGGACCTGGTAGAGGTCGATATGGTCGGTGCCAAGGCGCCGCAGGCTCGCCTCGCAGGCGGCCATGATGTGCTTGCGCGAGAGTCCGACGTTGTTCGGGTCGCCCCGGCCTTCGGCCGCGGCGGGGCTCATCGGGCCGCGGACCTTGGTGGCGATCACGGCCTGGTCGCGGTCGATGCCGACGTTGCGCAGCGACCGCCCGAGGATCTCCTCGGACTCGCCGAAGGAGTAGACGTCGGCGGTGTCGAACAGGTTGATGCCGGCCTCCCAGGCCCGGGCGACCATGCGGTCGGCGCCGTCCTGGCCGACCTCGGCGATGTTGATGAAGTTGGAGCCGAAGGTCATCGTCCCCAGGCTGAGCGGCGAGACCTTGAGGCCGGTGCGGCCGAGCTGGCGGTATTCCATGCTGCCTCCGTTGGCGTGGGGCCCGGGCCCGTGGCGGTGGCACGGGCCGAGAGGGATTCACCGGAAAGGGATGGATGCCACCCGGCCGTGATTCAAGCGTGTCCGTGTCACGCCGGGTCGAGGTGGCCGCGCCTCACACGCCGATGTCCTCGTTCCAGAGCTCGGGGCGCTCGCGGATGAACGCGCTCATGAGCTCGATGCACGCCGTCTCCTGCAGAACCTCCACGGTGACACCCCGTGAGCGCAGCAGTGCCTCTTCGCCGGTGAAGGTCCGGTTCTCACCGATGATCACCCGGGGGATGCCGTAGAGCAGGATGGCGCCGGTGCACATGGGGCACGGCGACAGCGTGGTGTAGAGGGTGCTGGCGCGGTAGGCCGATGCGGGCAGGCGGCCGGCGTTCTCCAGTGCGTCCATCTCGGCGTGGCGGATCGCGCTGCCGTCCTGGACCCGGCGGTTGTGGCCGCGGCCGATGATGCGGCCGTCGCGCACGAGCACGGAGCCGATGGGGATGCCGCCCTCGCGGTAGCCCTGACGGGCCTCGTCCAGTGCGGCCTGCATGAATGCGTCCATGGTCTGTCTCCTGGTCGGCCGCCCCGGCGGCGGGCCGGTCTCACTCGGCGAACAGCCGGTCGTCCCACCATACCGGGGTCGGCAGGCCGTGGCCGATGCGTTCGAACTCCTCGTGATCCGGGTTGATGACCACGTTGTGCTCCACCCGGGCGACGAACGAGGGCACCAGCAGGACCGCGGAGCGGCGCTCGGCGGCCCAGCGCGCACCGAACCCGGCGGACACGGAGGGCTCGGGGGTGTCCCAGCCAGGCAGCGCGTCCTTGGTGACCATCTCGTAGCTCAGCCCGTGGGGCAGGGTGATCTCGATGAAGTGCTGGTTCGGGGGCATTAGCCCGCCGGCATGCACGAGCTTCTCCAGCATGGCGGTGGAGTAGTGCTCGCAGGCGTAGATCACGGGGGTGGTGGCGGTGTTCCAGCGCCCGGGGTAGCGCCGCGAGCCGGTGGCGTCGTAGATGGGGTAGTCGCCGTCCGGATCGCCGATGCGGTAGGCGCTCAGCGTCCGGTCCAGGCGCTGGACGCTCACGCCGCGGAGCCGTACTTGAGCCGCCCGAGGATGTGCTCAACCGCCTCGGCGCCGACGCTGCTCTCCACGGCCAGTGCCAGCGGCGTCCGGCCCTCCAGCAGCGGGTGGGGCTGGTGGAGGAAGCGCCGGGCGTGGTCCTCGTCGCGGTAGACGTCCAGCGCCATGCGCCATACGCCCGCCGTGCGTGCGAGCTTTTCGCTCTCGTAGGCGCTCAGTGGACGTTTTTCCCGCCGGCGCCGCTTGAGGGTGGCGCGGGAGACGATCATCTCCGGGAACGCCTTGTCCCCGGGGGCGATCTCCTGCGCGAGACGGTCCAGCGCCGATACCGACAGCCCGTGAACGAGCTCCTCGGACAGGCTCAGGTGGGACAGGCCGGCGGGATCGGGCAGGCCGAGCAGTTCGCCCAGCTGCTGGACCTCGGTGTGGGCGGACATGGCGTACCTCCGTTCATGTGATCCCGAATATAGGCTCACTTGGTACCTTTTCCAAGGGGCGGGGTCACGACGACAGGGCATCGTCCCTGGTGAGCACCCAGCAGCGGGGCTGGCGGGTCAGCCCGATATGCTCGTAGTAGCTGTCGGCGCCGGGGGCCGCGATCAGGAACACCCGGCAGCGCGGACCAAGCCCGTCGCGGGTAAGCGCCAGGAGCCGGCGGCCGATGCCACGACCCTGCCAGGCACGGTCGACCGCGAGGTCCGAGAGGTAGCAGGCGTAATGGAAGTCGGTCACCGAGCGGGCGACGCCCACGAGTCGTCCGCCGGCCCAGGCGGAGACGGTGAGGTCGGCGTTGTCGAGCATGCCGGCGATGCAGTCCGGGTCGTCCACCGGCCGTCGTTCGCCCAGGGAGGAGGCGTTGAGCAGCGCGGTGAACTGGGCAGTGGTGACCGGGGTGTCGGTGCGGTATTCCACGTCGGGCATCCGGGGTTCCTGTCTGGTGTCCGCCGGCGGTGTGCCGGTCCGCCCCGAGTTTATGGCCGGTGATCCCCGGGCCGCCAGCAGGGCGGCGATGCCTCGGCACCGCCGCCCTCGCTCCTACTTGATGGCGATGGGGTTCACCGGTGCACCGGTGCCGCCCTCGACCTGCAGCGGTGCCGCGGCGAACATGAAGGTGTACTGCCCGTCCTCGGCGCTGTCGTCGGCGAGTCCTTCCAGCCAGTAGATCTCGGAGAGGACGACACCGAGGTCGCGGATCAGCGCCCCGTGGAGCGGGATCACGACGGTGTCGCCGTCGATCTCCTGCACCACCTTCTCCACGCCCAGGTTGTCCGCGGCGATCATCGGGGTCTCCATGTCGGCGAACCACTGCACCATCTCGTGGCTATAGCACAGGCCCGGCTCCGACATGGCGTCCCACTCGCTGTTGGTCTTCTCGTCGAAATAGCGGGCCATGGAGCCGGTGCGCACGATGACGATGTCCCGCTTGCCGATGGTGGTGCCCTGGGCCTCGGCCGTGGCCTTCAGGTCCGCCAGGGTGATGCACTCGTCGTTGTCCAGGCGGGTGTCGTCGCCGCCCATGTGGCGGCCGACGTCGAGCAGCACCGCCCGGCCCACCACGCCGCGTTTGCCGATAGCGGCGACGTCCGCGTGGCTGTGGCCGTCCACGGTGGTCTCGGCGGAGACGCCGCCGTAGATCCGCTCGCCGTACCAGGCGTGGCCCAGGGCGTCGACGTGGGTGGTGCCCTGCAGGTACATGAAGGCGACGTCGTCGGAGAACTTCACGCCGCCCGGCAGCGGGTCCTTCTTGCCCGCGGCGAAGGTGCTCTCGTCCTGGGCCATGTAGTGCATCATCGGGATGCGCCCGGGGAAGACCGGGCCGAAGTTGTGGCTCATCGGGATCTGCAGCGAGAAGATCTCGCCGCCGGAGACGGCGGCCGCGCCGTTCTTCACCTGCTCGGCGCCGAGGTAGTTGAGCGCACCGACCTGGTCGTCGTCGCCCCACTGGCCCCAGGATTTCGGGGCGTCCGCCTGCAGGCGCTCCATCGGGGTCTCGGCGAACGCGGGGGCCGTGGCCGCCAGGCCAAGCACTGCGGCGGCCGCGAGCGCCAGGGGACGCGCGGCGATGGTAATGCCGTGACTGGACATGGTTTCTCTCCTGTAGAGTCGATAGTTGTTGTACTGCCCGCCGTTACGGCGGACGGGGTGCCGGTTCCGTCGGGGTATCCGCGGCACCTGTGCTGGAGCATAATTCAGGATTTCTATTGTGCTCGCTGATATTGATACAAAATTCCTATAGGCGGGATAGGTTATCGGCGTCGCCCGGGCGAGGGGCCGGGCAACACCGCTGTGAGGAGAGGGACCGATGGACCTGAGGCAGCTGCGTTATTTCGTGGCGATCGTGGAGAGCGGCTCCATCAAGCGGGCCGCGATGTCGCTGTACGTCGCCCAGCCGTCACTCAGCCAGCACGTGCGCAACCTGGAGGAGGAGCTGGGCGTGACCCTGCTCACCCGCTCCGCCCGTGGCGTATCGCCGACGGAGGCGGGCCTGGAGCTGCTCGGCTATGCCCGCAGCATCCTCTCGCAGCTGGAGCAGGCGCGGGAGGCGCTGCGTGCGGGCAGCGTCGACCCCCACGGGAGCGTGCGCCTGGGCCTGCCCAACTCGGTGAGCCTGGTGCTCGGCGTGCCGCTGGTGGAGATGGCCCATCATGAGCTGCCCAATGTCTCCCTGCGGGTGGTCGAGAGCATGAGTGGCTATATCCTCGACTGGCTGCGCGCCGGCCAGCTCGATCTCGCCATGCTCTACGGCGTGCAGCGCTCCCCGGGTATTTCCGCCCGGCAGCTGCTCACCGAGGACCTCTACCTGGTCAGCCTCCCCGGGGCCGGCCGTGACGACGGGACGGTGGACATGCAGGAGCTCGAGCGCTTCGAGCTGATCCTGCCCGCCCGTCGCCACGGTCTGCGCGAGCTGGTGGAGAAGGCTGCCCGGGACAACGGCGTGCGGCTGTGGATCCGCACCGAGATCGACGCCCTCACCCAGATCAAGGCGCTGGTGCGCCGCGGGCTCGG
>NZ_WNXE01000940.1:0-649 GCF_010993615.1 Arhodomonas sp. KWT
GCCGCCAGCGGAAGCAGCGCATGCGGCTGAACCATCTGAACCAGTACGGCCGTCAGCCCCGGCCCCAGAATGGCCCCCGCGCTGCCGCCCGCCGCGATGGCGCCGAACAGCCGCGCAGCCTGGGCGTCGTCGAACAGGTCGACCATGAAGCTCCAGAACACGGAGACGACGAACAGGTTGAATACCGAGAGCCACACGAAGAACGCCCTCGCCCCCCAGGCCATACCCCAGTCGGAGCGCAGCCACAGCCAGAAGCCGAGGATGCAGGCGATGAAGATGCCGTAAACCGCGGGGATCAGGACGCTACGCCGGAAGCGCGCTGCCAGCGCCGCAAACACCGGCACCGCCAGCAGCATGGCGACGAACGTGGCGGTGAACAGCCACTGCATGTGCTCCACCCCGCCGCGCACCCCCATCTCGTCGCGTACCGGCCGCAGGATGTAGTAGCTGCAGAGCAGGCAGAAATAGTAGAGGAATGCCGCCGCCAGGCCCGGCAGCTCCCCGCGCCGGAACAGCAGCACCCGCGCGAGAAGCCGCGCCTGAGGGGCGCCACCGGGTTCGTCGGCCATCGCCACGCTGCCTCGGCCACGCGAAGGATCGTTCATCCAGCATAGCAGCCGCCCGCTCCGGCAACGCCGGCACCGGCCAC
>NZ_WNXE01000941.1:0-648 GCF_010993615.1 Arhodomonas sp. KWT
GTGCTCGTGCTCGTGCTCGTGCTCGTGCTCGTGAGCATGATCCTCGTGGTCATGACCGTGGGAATCGAAGGTCGGCCCCTCGCGGTATTCAAGCTGCACCACCCCCGGGAGGCTCATCAGCTCCACGCTGAGCGCATCGCCGGCAAGGCTCTCGAGCGGCCCCTCGAACCAGGGCGTAAGGTCCTCACTGACCCAGAAGACCGCGTCAGCATGCTCCATGGCAGCCGCCTCCGAGGGGCGCATCGAATAGCGATGCGGCGACGCCCCCTGCTGGATCACCAGCTCTGGGGACCCCAGGTCGCCCATCACCCGGTCGACCAGTGAATAGACCGGTGGAATATCCACCGCGACCGACGGCACCGCCGCATATGCGGACACCGGAAAAACCACGAAAACCATCAATAACTTAAGCGCACGGAATCTCATGGGATGCTCTCCCGAATCAAGTGATGTCGTGAATTGACCGGGATATTGTTATGTTATAACGTTTGCAATTGTCAAACTCGGATCCCGGCCACGGCCATCACGCTTTTCTCCATATACGACCAGGAAGACCCCATGCCGCTGCTGTCGATCGAGCATTGCGACATATGGCTCGGTGGCCATATCGTTCTGGACAACATCACCCTGAGCCTCGAACGGGGTGAG